>CAZHWL010000122.1:0-3487 GCA_964536035.1 uncultured Candidatus Bathyarchaeia archaeon
AACTTAGACGATGTATCTGTCTGTTTTCTCGAAGTTTCTAACGATCTCCATGACGCGTTTTGGGGCGTTGATTGCTTCAAGTGGTATGTCTTTGAGTAGTGCCCATGGGCTTTTTTCAGCTATTTGTGTGGAGATGTGGTTTTTGCCGAATGTTTTCTTGGCAACTTCATAGACCGTTCGTCTAACTTCAACTTCTGAATATTCTCCTAGCGCATGCAAATACTCATGCACGAGCAGATTGTAAATTAACGCATTCACCACACGTTTCGACTCGATAGTGCCTTCCACGATCTGCACTAGAGTTCTGTTCAGAACAATGTTGTTTGTTCCAATAGAGTGATAGGCACCAAGTTGAATGGGTAAGTCGTCGAGAAAAAGCATCATGCTACCACGGCGTTTGTGCAGAGAAAACGTGACGCTGTCTTTGACGATCTCCCAGATCTCGCCGTAACTCTTAGCGTTGTCCAATCTGTTGCGGAATTTTTCAGCGGGTGCCGAATTATCTTCGTCCATCAAATTTCCCTATTGTGCTCATACGTTACTGTCTTATATCAAATATGGCTGAGCCTGTAACGGACGCATTTCAGTGTCAAGAGGCTGTTCAGTGTTTGATAAAAGCAAATAAGGAAGCTGTTCCCAAGTTGTCTATTAGCTAATCAGGAGTGAAACTGAATGGCAAGCGTAGTTCTTGTTCGAGATGTCATGTCTAAAGACGTTAAGGTCGTGCGCTCAGATACAACGGTGAAAGAAGTTGTGGCTACTATGAACAAGTTCAATATAGGCTCCATAATAGTCATGCAGAGCGACAAACCAGTGGGCATCATAACAGAACGCGATGTCCTCAGAAGAATCATTGAACTAAGCCTCGCACCAGAGACCCAGACAGCAAGATACGTAATGACCAGCCCAATAACAACCATAAACGAGACAGCGAGTATAGAAGAAGCAGCCAAACTCATGGCAAAAAAGAAAATCAAAAGACTACCCGTAATGAACAGCGGAAAAATAGTGGGCATACTCACATACACGGACATCGTGTTCAAAGTGCCAACACTACTATCAGTACTAGAAGAAATCGTAAGACCATATCGTCGCAAATACTAGAAAAACCAAACCACAAAAAGATTACTTCTTGAACTCAGGTTTCGGTTTTCCCAGTTTTTTGTCCAAACAGGCTTTTATGAAACCGTAATATTCTGGGTCAGGTTTGCCTGGACGACTTTTGAACTCGCCATGAAATTGCGAAGCAAAAAAGAAGTACCGATCAGGCAGTTCCAAAATCTCCATTCTTCTACCATCTGTGCTTTTCCCAGAAAACACCAAGCCATTTTTCTGAAGCGTTTCCATGAAATCAAGATTAACCTCAAACCTGTGACGATGCCGCTCATAGATTTCTTCACACGCGTACAGTTTGAACGCCATTGTATCAGGCTTGACAATTATTTTATGAGCGCCAAGTCGCATCGTTGCGCCTTTGAGCTCAACGCCCCTCTGCTCAGGCATCAGGTCAATCACAGGGTAAGGCGAATTTGGATTAATCTCCGTGCTGTTTGCATCTTTCAAACCGCAAACGTGGCGCGCAAATTCCACCACTGCAAGCTGAAAACCGTAACATATACCCAGAAAAGGAAGGTCATTTTCTCTCGCAAAATGGATTGCAGCAACTTTCCCCTCGGTGCCTCTTGGCCCAAACCCATACGGAATAAATACTCCATCAAAACCACTCAAGATTTTTGCCGTTTCAGGATTCTGCTCCAACTTCTCTGCTTCAAAATAGTCAATACAAACCCTAGTCTTGCATGCGGCTCCGGCGTGTCGAAGAGCTTCATTCATACTCACGTAACTGTCAGACAAGCCGGCATATTTGCCAACTAGAGCGATCTTCACTTCATGTTCAGGCTTAAGGATTGCATCCACAAACTTGCTCCACTCTTTAAAATCCTTCTTGCACTCAGCAAGACCAAATCGTTTGCAGACAAAGTCGCCCATGCCTTGCTCATCCAATATGAGCGGAACCTGATAGATTGTTACAACATTGTAGGAGCAGAAAACCGCGTCCTCGGGAATCGTTCCAAATAAAGCAATTTTCCTACGTGACTCTGCATCAATCATCTCAGGGCTTCTTGCCACAATAATGTCTGGTTGGATACCGATACGCCTCAATTCGTTGACGCTGTGCTGCAGCGGCTTCGTTTTCATCTCCTTAGTGACATCCAAAACTGGAACCAAAGCAACATGAATGTACAACGTGTTCTCGTAACCTTCCTCCAACCGCATCTGGCGAATAGCTTCTAAGAAGGGCAAGCTTTCGATGTCTCCAACAGTGCCGCCGACCTCAGTCAAAATCACATCCACGTCAGAATTTTTCGCCACTGAACGAATCCTATGCTTAATCTCGTTAGTCACATGCGGCACAATCTGGACGCATCGGCCTAGGAAATCACCTCTTCTCTCCTTTTCAATCACCGCCTTGTACACCATGCCAGTCGTCAAATTGTTCTCTGTCTTCAAATTCAAGTCAAGGAAACGCTCATACCATCCCAAATCAAGATCCGTTTCGCCGCCGTCATCAGTAACGTAGACTTCGCCATGCATGTAAGGATTCATAGTTCCAGCGTCCACGTTCACGTAAGGATCAATCTTCACAACTGTAACTTTCAAACCGCGAGACTGAAGCAACTTGCCAACAGAAGAAGTCAAAATGCCCTTCCCAACAGAACTCAAAACTCCGCCCGTCACAAACACAAACCTAACCATAAATTTCTCCCCACAATAACCAAACCATTGTCCTAAATCAGAATTTAAATTTATGCTACCTGACCACGGCTGCTAATTATGAAGAAAATGAGGTAAAACGACTACTTTCTCACCTGAACAGTTTCACGATGCTGGATGCAGTAATCGCAACTCCACCAGAAATCACAACACCTGCAATGAAGCTGAACCAGCCTATAGAGCCACCGTACAGCAAGTTCATGAAGTAAGCTGCACAGAGCCAGAAGCCAATGCCTGAGACAGCATCCGCTTTTCTATCAACGTGATCATGAAACGCAAACCTCAAAGCTAAAACAACTACGTGGAAAATGCCAAAAACGACACAAAACTCCACAGCAGCCATATACACCGCCGTATGAGCTTGCACATTCGCCGGCGCAGGCAGAAAAATACTGTTTGTCACGTTTTGAAGCTCAAAGTCCGAAACAAAGTTTTGCACAGCACTAGTCAAACCCGGCGTAGAAACCCACACAGCGCCAATCAACAAAACAAAGAATCCGAACGAAGCAAAACCAAGCCAATCTGTTCCTCTAGGACGCCTAGATGTTTTCTCAACCATCCACAACACCTATACTTGATATCCCATAAGCAGTTCTTTCTTAAAACAATTATCATTCCCGGTTCTGTGAAGTCTTCGGTGGATCATTCAGGTGGTCGAGACTCGGACACTATTAGGCTTCTTCAAGCGATGCACCTTAATCAAACAGAGGAC
>CAZHWL010000123.1:0-3486 GCA_964536035.1 uncultured Candidatus Bathyarchaeia archaeon
CGCTGTTTGGCAGAGAGGAACAGAAGAAAGAATGAAGCTATTGTGGAGTATCCCACATATGAGCCGCTGTTGCGTCAAGTCCAAGAATATTTTTCACATGTGAAACGACTGGAAAGAAAAGAGAAAGATAGATACAGGTTGGATGCAGATGCACTGCGAAAAAGAGTTTCCGAGAGAACGGGTTTACTTGTGATAACAAATCCTCATGCGCCGAGCAGTGTAGTGTCTCAGAGAGGCGAGTTGAGGGAAATAATGGAAGTGGCGAGAGAGTTCAGCTTTTTCGTTGTTTGTGATGAGATTTACGCCGAGTTTAACCGTAAAACTGTGCCCACTGTTTTCTCCGTCAATGATGAGCTTGGTATAGTTACGACGAGCTTCACGAAGGCTTACGGTCTCGGTGGCTTGAAGCTTGGGACAGCGTTAGCCAGCAGAGAGCTTGTTGACGAGTTTTATACTGATGTTTTGAACACGGTTGGCAACAGTCCTAATGTGATTCAGCTAGTAGCGGTTGATCTGTTGAAAAACGGTTTCTCCAGTTTGGAGAAGCACCAACAGAAGTGGACTAAGATAAAGTGTGAAACTGAAAACTTTTTGAAAGAGAATGATCTCGAATTTTTCCCCAACAAAATCAGCGTTACCTACTGGGTGAAGCTTCCAATAAGCGACACGCACAAATGGATAAACCAGAAAGCTATACCGCATCTCAGCTTGGCACCTGTGCCTGGAACCTTCTTTCTCTTCGATAGCGGTTACAGGCTTAAGAAAACGAACATGATCAGATTGGGACTTGGCAATGTGAACCCTGAATCGCCGCGTCTAGCTGAAGCGTTTGACACGTTGAAGAAAGCTTTGAAAGCAAGATAACTAAACACGTGACTCCCGTTTCTCGGAAATATTGATGTGGCAAAAGGATAAAGGCATCTTTTCATCTTCTTATCGAGAACTCTTGAGGCAGAACAATTTGTCCCGGTTAGCAAGCTATGCAAGAACTCTGTCCTTCGGCTTTCCATTCAAAGCCTTCACCAGAGATATCTGGCTAATCTGCCTCTCTAACATCATAGGAGCCTTCGGCGAAGGCCTCTACTTCTGGGTTTTCCCACTCTACATAAGAGAGCTTCACGCAGACTATGTACAACTTGGCCTAGTTTTTGCAGTCCTTTACGGTGTGTCAGCGTTGGCGCCTCTTCCAGGTGGCATACTGGCCGACAGGTTCGATCGCAAGAAAATCCTCATACTCTCTTGGGCACCGTGGGTCTTTGCGCCGATAATTTACTCTTTCGCCACGAACTGGGTGCATCTGATTCCTGGTGCTATCTGCTGGGGGTTATCGATGATTGGGATTCCTTCTATAAACGCCTACGTCATCACTTCTGTGTCTGACAAGAAGAACTATGCTTCTGTGCTCTCGTTTGTCTGGTCAAGCTACTCGCTCAGCTACATTCTAGCCCCCACCGTTGGCGGTTATCTATCCACAATCATTGGAGAGCAATGGGTGCTCAGAGTCTCAGGAATGTTCTGCGCCATTGCCACAGCCATTTTCCTGTTGCTGCGAAGTCAAACCACTACGAAAGCTGTCCAGGCATCGCAAGAGCAAACTGTGCCTTCGCTTGAAAAAAAGAGATTATGGCGCAAAATGCTTCTTTGGTCAACCTTTTTCACAGCATCCACCTTCTTTGTGACCTTGGGACGGAATTTTGTACAAACTTTCCTCAATGAGCAGCTTTTGCTGAGCGAGTTTTACGTTGGTCTGTTCGGCTCAATCAATTTTGCTGGCATAACTTTCATAGGAATCGCTATTGGACGTTTGGGTGACAGGAGAGAAAAATCTGTTCCGATGGCGATGTGCCTGCTCTTTCACACAGTCTCGATGTTGCCTTTTCTGTTCATTCGGGAGTCTTGGGTGTTCATGTTCACCGCGTTCATCTACGGTGGTGCAGTGGTCACAGGTTCCCTCGTCAGTTCCTATGTTGGAACTATCGCGCCTGAAAACAAGCGTGGGCTCTGGATGTCTATTCCGCAGACTATGAGTCTATTGGCATCAACTTTTGCCCCATACCTTGGAGGCTACTTGTACACACAGTGGACGCTTCTCGCCTTCATCGTCTCCATTATCCCAATGCCCTTCTTGATGCTCTTTGCTTTGACAAGATTGAAGGAATGAGTTTCGTTCGGCAGAAGCTCTTATATCCTGCTCGTTGATTGTCTGCTGAACCATATGCTGTCTTAAGAGTGATGTTTGCGTGGACATTGCAACCATTCTAGTGATTGCGCTTGGCTTAGCGATGGATGCCTTCGCAGTTTCTATTGCTCACGGCATGACCTTGAAAACTCTGAAGAACGGCAACGCACTAAAAATGGCCGCATTTTTCGGCTCATTCCAAGCTTTCATGCCAGTGTTGGGATGGTTTGCTGGTCTCAGCCTTCTGGACTTGATTTCTGGCGTGGATCATTGGGCCGCCTTCGGGCTACTGTGTTTTATCGGCTGCAAGATGATCTACGAGTCATTCAAGATGACACCTAGCGAGAAGAAACAGAGAAAACTCACCCTGTCAGTTCTGCTAGTGCTGTCTGTGGCCACAAGCATTGACGCTTTGGCTGTAGGGCTCAGTTTCGCTTTCCTAAAAATCGCTATAGCCACTCCGATAGTGATTATTGGATCTGTTACTTTCGCACTATCTTTTCTCGGCGTAACCTTCGGCAACAAAATCGGCAAATTCTTTGAAAACAAAATAGAAATCGTCGGCGGTCTAGTTCTAATCGCTATTGGAATAAAGATACTCTTCGAACACACGCTATGACTCTGATCTATTTGTTGCTAACAAAAGAAACATTGACAAAGTCTGTTTTTTCAATGATCTCTTGCTGGAATTTAGCAATGCTCGTTATAACGTAGCTGGAGTAATTATTGGTCTTCTTTTTCTTGCAGTAAGCTTACCACGTATTTGAAGGAAAGGTTTCTCAGGACGTTGTCGCTGCTTAAGCTTACGACGAATGATTCAAATGCTGAAAAGTTTTTTCCAAAGGTTCCTTTGTATTCCTGCATGACCTTGTAGTAGTCGCTGTAGTTTTTGTGAACTGATATCCCTATTCTGTCCCAGCCCGAGCCTCTGCCGGTTGAGATGAATATTATGTTTGGATGCTTGGAAATGAAGTCTCTCATTTCTTCCACTCTTGTGTCAGGGTATTCCTGCATGTTCCACTTGCCAAAAGTGAAGGCCAAAATTTCGAAGCCCAGTTTCTTTAGGTCTGGAATTGCAGTGTACTCCAGTAGTCCTTCGTTGTCCAGCATTTTCCTTCTCCTTGTAACCGTGGGCTGAGAAGTTTTCAGAATCCTCGCAAGCTGTCTATCACTCAGTCTAGAGTTCTTAACCAGTTCAGAAATTATCCCATAGTCAATAGATTTCAGCTGTTTCATAAAATTTTATCCCAACCAGTACTTGAACTGTTTGTGGAGTTGGAGAGCTATAAGCGTTCCACTCAAATAAA
>CAZHWL010000124.1:0-3472 GCA_964536035.1 uncultured Candidatus Bathyarchaeia archaeon
TCATCGAAAACTCTTAAGAACACAATACTACGAAAGTAATGACAGTTATTAGTTTGAACAGTGATTGAACGTGGCGCTCAAATATCACCGCATGCAGCTCCCAAGAGAAGTAATCGTCGGCGACGATACGATAGAGCGGATTCCCGAAATCTGCCGTAGATTGGGATTCACTGAATCGGCGCTTGTGATCGCTGGGTCAAGAACTTATGAAATTGCAGGCAAGACAGTCAGAGAGCTTCTTGAAGACATGAAAATGGAAGTCAACACAGTCCTTGTTGAGTCAGCCACTGTGAAAGATGTTGAAGCGGTGGAAGGAAAAATCAAAGCCTTCAAACCACAAATAGTCTTTGGAGTAGGCGGAGGCACAAAAATAGACGTGGCAAAGTGTAGCTCCGCACGTCAAGATACACCATTCATAAGCGTTCCAACAGCGGCCTCGCACGATGGGATCGCAAGCCCCCTTTCCTCAATAAGAGGATTTGAAAAACCCTATTCAGCCATGGCTCAAGCACCATTAGCGATCATAGCCGACACAGACATAATAATGAAGGCTCCTTGGCGCTTTAACACGAGCGGATGCGGTGACGTAATCGCAAAGCTCACAGCCGTCAAAGACTGGAAACTGGCACATCAGGACAGAAACGAGTATTACGGCGGATATGCAGCAAGCCTAGCAATAATGAGTGCTAAACTTGTCATGGAAAATGCAGAGCTCATCAAACAAAACTGTGAAGAAGGCATCAGAGTACTCATTGAAGCGTTGATAAGCTGCGGCGTATCCATGAGCATAGCCGGAAGCAGCCGCCCATGCAGTGGCTCAGAACACATTTTCAGCCATGCGCTTGAAAAGATAAATCCTAATCACTCAATGCATGGAGAACGATGCGGCGTCGGAACAATAATGATGGCTTATCTGCACAGAGCCAACTGGAAACGCGCGAAAGCCACGTTGGAAAAGTTGGGGGCACCCACGAAAGCCAGCGAACTCGGAGTGTCAAAAAACGATGTCGTTCAGGCTCTGGAGACAGCTACAACAATGAGGCCGGAAAGATACACTATTCTCAACAAGCTTTATCTGAGCCGCGAATCATGCGAGAAACTCGTAACGGCAACAGAGGTCGCTTAGGCTAGGCTTTTGCGTCCGTTTTTTCTTCTTTGTCGGTTTCTGTTTTCTCTTCTTTCTTGGTTTCAGGTTTCTTTGTCTCTGTCTTCTTGGGTTCTGCTTTGAAAGTTTCGGTGAAAGTCACTGTGGTGATCTCTGGGAGGAATTTTTGGATGTCTAGAGCTATGCCTCTCTTTGCAAGCTGTATTCCTTCAAGATAGAAGGCGTCTTCAGGCATGTCTACAGCGACAGTTTTGGCTTTCACAGAGAACTCGATTTTCCCTTCTTCAAGCGCAGGAGTTCTTCTATGAATGAGTGAGGCGATTTTTTCTTTCTCAGTTTCGAGCTTCTTCTTTACTGTAACTTCGTAGACAAGTGTTCTACCAGCTAATGGAGGATTAAAATCTAGTAGAACGCGGCCAGCGCCTATTGCTCGGACAGTGGCCATTTTTCCGCCATAGTCTATTCGTGCTCCAAGGCTTGGGGTTTGCTCTTTTGCCAGCAACTGTTTTAGTAGGACGCGTTTGATTTTTTCAGGGTCTCTTGCTCCAAAAGCCTTGTCTTGAGGTATCTCCACGGAGGCTGCTTTGCCGACTTCCATCGTTGGAAAACTGTCGTCTAGAGCCTTCAGAACCCAGCTTTCTCCGACTACTATGAGCTTCGGTTCGTAGATGTCGCCTTCCTTGTACAGGCGTTCTTTCTTTGCAGTTTCTTCTATCGTCGTGTCAAAGACTTCGCCTGTTTCCTTCACTTTAGCTGTATAGTCTATGATTACAAAATCGCCTTTCTGCAAACTCATAAGCATCATCTTTGGGTGGTATTGCAAAGCTTACCTTTAAACTTCAATAAAAGCTTTCGCTCTCACGTCCTTTCTTTGACACCGTGCCTCCAAAAATCCGGCAAACCAGCAGTCTAGCTCTTTCCGCGATTTTCTCTAACGAACACAAGCATTAAAGCAGACAAAACCGTCATAGCCAACGAGAAATAGAACGGGGCAAAAACGCCAAAACTCACCCACAGCAATCCAGCAAAGAGCGACGAAGGAAAGGCACAGATTCCAACCACCAGTTGAAAGCCGCCCAGACTGCTTGCTCTGAACTCCATAGGAGCCAGCTCGGAAACAAACGCTTTCTGCACGGTGTCAATGGCTCCCTTATGCATGCCATAAAGAACAAACGTGAGAACGATCGCCCAGTAAGCCTGCACGAGAATAAATGTCAGACTCACCAAACCCCAAAGGAAATAGGATACTATCAAAACTGTTTTTCTCCCGATTTTGTCGGAAAGTCTGCCAAATGGAAATGAGAACAGAAGAGCTGATGCAGTGAATATGAGATAAAGAATAGGCACAAACGCTTCGCTGAAGCCATAGTTTTCTGCAAAAATCAGCAGGAAAGAATAGCTGAATGATCCGAGTGCAAAGATCGCACTCAACATGGTAAAAAGCCGAAAGTTTCTGCTCAAATCCTTGAATGATAATCCTTTGTAGAGTCTGGCAGCGGAGGGTTTGCGTTCTTTGATCATGATAAGGATCAGAAGAGCACCAATCGTTGATGGGATTGCCGCTGTCAAAAACAGGGTCTTGTATTGGGCTAGACCGAACAGCCAAACAAATGCTATGCAGGCAATTATACCGCACAGAGCGCCAAGATTATCCATAGTTCTCAAAAGCCCGAAATTTCTTCCTCTATTCTCATCTGTTGAAAGATCAGCAATTGCAGCATCTCTGGGAGCAGCTCTTATTTTTCCGGCTCGGTCAAGAACTCTGAATGGAATTACGTGCTGCCAAATGTCTGAGAAGGCATAACCGATTCTTGAGGCTGAGCCAAAAAAGTAGCCGGTCCATATGAAAACTTTCCTTCTTCTAATTTTGTCAGAAAGGTAGCCGGAGACTGCTTGAGATATTGAAACGATTGCGTCGCCTAAACCATCAATTAATCCCAGAACCGCCATGTTCGTGCTAAACACAGTAGTCACGAAAAGAGGCCAGATAGGATATATCATGTCTGAGCCAAAATCGTTCAAAAAAGAGGCTGCTGCAAACACTCGGATAGTCTTTTTTGCTTCCTTTTGCTCCATGCGAGGAGCCATATAAACTGAACAATATAAAGCTATGCAGCTATGAAAATAGAGTGCTCAGATTTTGCTCTAAGAGAATTGGAGTTCTAAAGAAAAAGGATTGGGGTCTGCTTGCTATTCAATGCCCCACTTTTTGGTAACCTTCACAAGAATGAAGATCACGAAGGCCACGATTATGAAGGTTATCAGTGCTACCAAGAAGTCTCCTACACCAAATAGTTGCCCAGCGTAGTTGGGATCAATCGGGTTTCCAGCGGCATCAAAAGTCGTAGGAGGGATTCCAAACTTGAG
>CAZHWL010000125.1:0-3433 GCA_964536035.1 uncultured Candidatus Bathyarchaeia archaeon
ATTGTCTCTTAGTCTGTTGTAGTTGGAATTGTCAAACTGGATTCCGTCAAAATTGTTGGTCAGTGTATTGCCGACGACGCTGTTGTTGGAAGAGGAGGTAAGCAAAACACCGTACGAGGTGTTTGATGTGATATTGTTTTTGCTTATCTCGTTGTTGGAGGAATTTTGCAGCCAGATGCCGAATCTGCTGCCTGAGAGAACATTCTGTGAGATTTTGCATCCGGTCACGTTTTCTAGATGGATGCTTGCCGCATCGTATCCGTTTCCAGCGTCTCCTATGGTGAGTCCAGTCACGTTGACTCCGTTTGAAACGATCTTGATAACAGTCCCGCCGTATCCTCCGAGTATAGTCGTGTTGTTTGGGTCTTCTCCGATGAGAGAAATTGCGGTTTGGACGACAATGATGTCTTGCAGATATTGATTTGTGTAGTATGTGCCAGACCTGACGAAAACGGTGTCGCCATTACTTGCGGCGTTTACTGCCAAACGAATTGTGGGATAGTCGTCAGGGACCGTGATTGTTCCGGTCGAAGCGCGCACACTTACAGGTCTTGCTAGGACTAAAGATAAAACACTTCTGCTCATCTTCGTTTGCCCAAGTACGAATAGTTTGAACTATCACATATTGTTTTCTAGAATCAGCGCGTTGCGTTCGTAGGGCAAAGCCTTGTCACACAAAGAAAGAAGTCGGCATTTTCGTTTTCTGAATAACATGCATGCCATATTTCATTAGAAGAGCGCGAGCGTCATGCGAGCGCGACGCAATGGTTAAGCATGATCATTGAATAGAAAAAGGGATTTGTTTTTATTTGCGTTTTCGGAATAGTTTTGTTCCGTCTATTTCTGTTACGTGCGCAGGGGATAAGCTTGCGGGTTTATCTCACGTAGGAGTTCTTCTATGCAACGGGGATAGGCTTTTGCAACATAGGTAGGTGTGGCGTTTTCCCCCATTTTCCTAGCCACTTGTTTGCTAATTTTCTCAAAGTATTTACGTTTTTGTTCTAACCATTTCTCGACTAGTTTGGTGATGCGCTCTAATTCAATAGGATCTGTCTTAGGGAATTCTTGATAAAGCAGCTCAGTAAGTGGTTCTGGGTCTTTTTTCATCGTATCGCTTCCTCTTCTTTTTCTACACTATGATGAGAGGGGTTTTATCTGGCTTTTCACGCTGGTTTTTTGAAGAATGTTTTTCCGTCTGCTTGACAAACAAGGATGCAGTCGTCCTGTATAGCTTGTTTGATCTCTTCCTCTGTCGTTGCCACAACTGGTATCCATGTGATGTTTTTCTCGTCGTAGAGGCTGATGTATCGTTCGGTGGTTCGTGTGTCCTTGTGTCCGAGCAGTTGTTTGACGTATAGTAGTTTTCCGCTCAGGTGGTATTCTTTGGATGCTTTGAATCGCCTGAAGTCGTATAGCTGTATTTGTTTGAGTTCGGGCATGTTGTATTCTTCTGCTACTCTGTTTCGGTAATGTCGATAGTCTGCTGATAGGTTGCTGGATTTGCCATTGTATATTCTGCTTGTTGAGTTTAGTTTCTTTACTGTTATGTGGATTTTGAGTAGCTCCAAGGTTTTTGGTTTGAGTTTGCCTTCTCTTCCGACTGTATGTTTCGCGCCTGTGATTGACACGATGCCTGTTGATAGGTCAATATCTTGTATTCTTAGCCATGTTAGTTCTATGGGTCTTTGTCCGAGGTCTTTCGAGATTGATAGTTTAAGTTTCATTTCCATTCTTGCGTTGTTGATTAGGAAGTCAATGAGTTCTTCTTTTGGTGCTCTTCGTTTCTTGTCGTATCTTTCGTAAAAAGGCTGATTCCATGTTAAGCCTTCTGAACGGATATAGATTGCGTATGCTTCTACCAAGTTTTCTTTGTGACCGTTTCCGCATGTTTTGCTTGCGATGTATAGCTTGACTTCTTCGGGTTCTCGTGTGTTGCAATTTCTCTTTAAATGTCTTAACAGTTTACCTACTTTCTTTATGGTTGATTCTTCATAGGCGTTTCGTTTCATCCACAGCATAACGTTTACAATGTTTAAATCTGACTGGGATGCTGTTGTAACAGTGGGGGATGATGTAGCCGTCCCAGTCGGATTTGTACAGATGACGAACTTATGACGGACAGACCCCAAAACATGTGACCTATAACCGCATACGCCGGTCTCTAGCCTTCTTTCTTTTGCGTCCAACAGTCAATCCTAGAAGCATGCCTGCAACGAATCCGCCTATGTGCGCCCAGTATGCCACGTTTCCTGAAGCTTCAAAAATTCCCAAAATTCCCTGCAGTGCAAACCAGTAACCTAGGAAAATGATTGCAGGCAGGGGCAGTATGAAATAGGTTACTAGCGTGAGCACCGTTGCTTTTGGATAGAGCACAACGTAGGCTCCCATTACGCCAGAGATGGCGCCAGAAGCGCCTACAACACCGACCAAGACGTCTCCTACGAATAGGCTGTAGGCTATGTGTGCAAAGCTTGCAGCTAAACCACATGCAAGATAGAAAACCAAGTAGCTTGTGTGGCCGAAAGCATCTTCGACGTTGTCTCCGAAAATATAGAGAAACAGCATGTTCCCCAACAGGTGAAACCAGCCGTCATGCATAAACATCGACGTGACAAGAGTGTGAAGCATTCTGCCTTTCAGAATCTCCCCGGGAACCATCACAAACTCTTCTTCAAGCACTAATGTAAACCGGTTGTCAAGAAAAATGCCCAAACTAGCCAGCATGTAGACTAACAGGACAATGAAGTTAACAATTATCAGAATGCGGTTCACATGCGGCTTCGTCGAAGAACGGTTAAAGTCTCTCAAAGGCAACAAATGCTACTCACTCTGCTACAAGCTAGAAATAAATCTGCATAATTATCGTTTTCCCCAAGATCCGAGAGCAAAAAACAGCATGTTCAGTTAGAAGGCGCCAATTTTGGACATAGGCGGGGAGAGGGGGAACATCCGCTGGATCCCCGCCTACGCTGGGCACGCTCGCTTCAGTGAACCATGCACTCAATCATTTTTTCACAGGTCAAACAATCTTCAGGAATAGATGTGTCCTTTGGGCGCCGTCCGAGATAACCGAAGAAATGTTCACAGTCTGCGGTTCCTTCAAGTTTTGATGAAGGCTTGTTCAGATCTTTGAATGAAACCGCGTGATTCTCATTTTGTTCATTCTTCTGCGCTCTGTTTTCCGGAACCTTAGTTAGGCAACGTGGACAGGCGTAATATGTCTGTGTGAGGCCGCTTGAAGAGATCTTGGCTAAGAGTGGCTCATGAAATTCTTCTCCACATTCGCCACATCTGAAGTCTGGATGATTTTCGCTGTCTGCTTTCCATGAGTTCAAGTTTCTTTCCATTAGGTGGTCACCGGCCGATGCTTATATTGAATATTGATATTTAATAAACCTTTTTGCGTACACGTACAACAAAAAGACACATGGTG
>CAZHWL010000126.1:0-3361 GCA_964536035.1 uncultured Candidatus Bathyarchaeia archaeon
GCGGGTCCGCTGGGATTTGAACCCAGGACCTGCGGCTCTCTTCAAGCTTTGCTTTAGAAGGCCGCCGCGCTTTCTGGGATCCTGTCTATCCATGCTGCGCTACGGACCCTCGCCAAGACTGATATTAAATGCTGAATATAGTTTTATCTGTCTTCAAGTGTTTTGCCGGAAGATTTTGATACAGCATTTTGTGGAAAAATGTTCCCTAAACTATTTAAATACCCACCAATCTGTATATACCTTGGGGGAGGGAGAGCATGTCGGATATTCCGGTTCCTCTCGTGAACTATATCCAGCTGATAAGGAAGCGTAGATCTCCGTATTATGAGATCGTAGAGTTTCTTCTGAAAGAGATGGAGATGCGCTATAAAGGAACAGAACATGTTTCTGAGATAGTTTACACAATTAATCCGCGCATCTTGCAGGAAGAAATTGAGAAAAGCCTCAGAGACGAGAAACTAACAACGGTCAACGTTTGTCGGACAATACTGGCAATGCTTTATGGGTCCAAGCTCAACGAC
This sequence comes from uncultured Candidatus Bathyarchaeia archaeon, assembly GCA_964536035.1. GTDB lineage: Archaea > Thermoproteota > Bathyarchaeia > Bathyarchaeales > Bathycorpusculaceae > JBGPAV01. The sequence continues at coordinate 522 of CAZHWL010000126.1, forward strand.
GAAAAGGACTTCTTCGTCACCACGACAAGCAGTGGACGAAGAAACTATCACATCAAGGTTAACACGCGAACGCTGAATTCACTGTCAACCCTGATTATGTAGATGCCCCGCTATTCTATGTAGATCGCTGGCCTAGATGGCATAGCTGCTGTTGATCTCTGTTTAGGATCATAGCGGTTTTTGTCTTCTTCACCGTAGACAGCCACTTGGGCCTTGAACCTGTCATTCAGAAAGTTCGCTGCGTCTGTTATCGCTTCGCTTTCGTTTAGAACTCCAGTTTCCAGTATGGTCTGTTTTCTTTCTTTTGGCAAGGCATTTGCGTCTTTGATGATTTTGGCTGCGAATTTGGCAATCTCCTTCATGTACCTCTTCAGTTCTTTGTCTGTCGCCAGTTCTTTCATTAGATCGCTCATCTTTACTTCGCCCCGCACTGATTTCTCCAGTGTTTTGAGGTAGACTTTCCACTTCCATTGGGCAGCCGTGTAGTAGCATATTTTCTTAGGCACGATCTTGGTTGCTTTGAGAACGTTCAGTGTGTCGTCGATCACTTCTTTTATGAGGTTCTCTCGTCCTTCTGCGACCGGGTTTTTTTGCTTCAGATCAGCTTGTGGCCACTGCGTCTGTGAGATGAAGCATTTCTCCTGCGTTTGGCTCCACAGTTCTTCGCATATATGAGGCGCGAACGGTGCCAGAAGCTTCAGCCATGTCTTTAGGGCTTCGCGCAGGACTTTAGCGTGCATGTTGCCTTTTCTGCGCGCGTACCAGCGGAAGTCGTTCCAGACTTCGAACAAGGCTATTTCTAAGGCGGTTCTTGTCTTCATTATTTCCAAGTTTTCTGTTACAGCGGAAATCCGAGCTTGTAGCGTGCTCATTAGCCATTTCTCATGGTGCCCGTTTTCGCTGGTTTTGGCGTTTTGGATTATTTCTTCTGCAAAGTTGTAGAGTGATTCAAGTTTTCCCTGTAGATCTTTGGCGTTTTCTGCTCTCCAGTCAGGGTCGTCCATGCCTTCAGCGCCCATCATCAGAGCGCATCTTGTGGCGTCTGCTCCGTATTTTTCGATGGCGTTTTTCATGGTGACAAAGTTGCCTTTTGATTTGTGCATTTGTTTGCCTTCGATCATGAGCATGCCGTTGACGCCTATGGCTTTGGGCCAGTGTTCACGGCGGAAGAGTGCTGTGTGATGGAAGATGAAGAAGGTCAGATGGTTGGGAACCAGTTCTTTAGCGGAGACTCTCAGGTCTACTGGGTACCAGTACTCGAATTCGCTGTGCATTTCTTCCAGTGTCTCAGCGTCTATTCCTGCTTTTGCGGCCAAGTCTTTCGGTTTGCCTTTTCCCGTGAAAATGTAGTCAAACACTTCTTTTGTCAGCGCTTCGGGTTTTATGTTGTGCTGCCTGATGTGCTTGTTAATGGTGTAGAATGCCATGTAGATCGTGGAGTCGCTTAAAGTTTCGATGATCCAACCTTTGCCCCATGGTAACGGCGTACCGAAGCCTGTTGTTCGGGCGCAAGCCCATTCTTTCAACCAATCAATCACTGTCTGGAACCAGAGCATAGCCGTTTCAGGATATATCTCCATCTTGCTGAGAGCTTGTTTTGCCTTTTCCTTCCACTCCAAATCGGAATAGTTCAGGAACCATTGGTCTTGAAGGACTTTGACAACGCACGGAGTCATGCATCTGCAAACAACGGATTGGGGAAGGTCGTACATCTCGTCTGCGATTCCGCGGGTTTTGAAGTCAGCGATCAATGTTTCTTTTATGTTTTTAACCGGTTTCCCAGCATAGTTTCGACAGTTCTCCTTCAATACTCCGCCATGAAACTCCTTCTTGTAAAGCTGATTCGTTGCCTCGTCAGCTTTGGGATCGTTCTGGTCTTTCACGCCGAGTTTTTGCACGATTTCTATGGCAGGATATTCGCCGTAGCCTTCTATTTTGATGAGCGAGATGGGTTTTATGGTTTTGACGGATTCCGCGTCTATGCCAAATTCTTTCAGTCTGTCTGGGTTTTCTTGCAGGTCTTTCAATGCCAACCAGTCATAAGGTGCATGAGCTGGCACGCTGTAGACGACTCCTGTGGCTTGGTTTGGATCGACGAACCAGCCGGGCAGTATTGGAAGCCTGCCTTTGGTTTCTGGGTTTTCGAAGGTTTTTCCGATCAATTGTCTTCCTTTGATTTGGCAGTTTATCTTAACAACTCGTCCTTGTTTTTTCAGTTTTTCAGCTGCCTGTTGGCTGATTATCCATTTTTCGCCGTCAACTGTGGCTTCCACGTAGGTGGCGTCTGGGTTTAGCCAGATGTTTGTGACGCCGTAGATTGTTTCTGGACGGAAGGTGGCTGCTGGAAGACGTGTTTCTTTGTCCAGTTTGAATTTGATGAGTGTATACTCTTCTGGTGTGACGCCTTCGCCTACTTGCCGGTCATGATCGCCTGTTGGGCTTTCGCATTTGGTGCACCAGACCACAGGATGTGTGCCCTTTGTGACATAACCAAGGTTTCTCAGGTTAGCATACTGCCATTCGATAAATTTCTGATAAGTAGGCATCGTAGTGTTAAACTCTCTCCGCCAGTCAACTGAGAAACCGATCTTCTTGGCTGCCATGCGACCCTCGTTAGTGTAGTAAGTGGCCATGTAAAGTGGGTCAACGAATTTCTTCAGCTCGTTTTCTGGAACGCCGTCGATTTCTTTCAAGCCGCGTATAAAGTCTTTGTCTCCTTTGGCTACGCGTTCGCTTGCGCCTACAAGCGGCTGGCCAGTCCAGTGCCATGCCCACGGAAAAAGTACGTTGTAGCCTTGCATGCGTTTGAAGCGTGCATATGCGTCTACGCGTGAAGCGGT
>CAZHWL010000127.1:0-3265 GCA_964536035.1 uncultured Candidatus Bathyarchaeia archaeon
CGCTGCACTGGGTAGACTATTGCTTCTTTGACTGCTTTCTTGGCGGTGTCAAGTCCGACGACTTCTTCCCATTTTACGCTGGGCTTTTCCATTACTATGAGTTCTTCATAGCTTGATTTGCCGCCTTCGGTTGCTTTGGTTGTGCCGTCTCCGTTGTTGTTTTCTGCTGTTCTTGGTTCGTTGGGCATGATGGCGCCTTGCAGGGCTTTTATGCGTTCTTGGTAGGCTATGGCTCTTTGTATGTAGACCTTGTTCAGGCCATATTCTGGGTACAGCTGGGTCAGCTGCAGCAGGCTTTCTATGGCCTTCTGGTACATTGTTATTGCCAAACCTTTTGAGCCATGTTTGTCAAGGCGTACTGCTTCCAACGCGTGGTTTGTTGCGTTCTTTTCAAGTTCTTGTGCAGCGCTCATTTTCCTTTCTCCTTCAACCTGATTGGACTTCGATCTTTATCTTGCCCTTGCTTCCCAAGTTTTGAAGGGCTTTCTCTATCTCCTCATTCGAGGTTTTCAAATCAACTGAACAACGTGATAAATCGATTTCACCATTACTTTTTCTAACATAATCGAGAAGCACATCTTCCAATGATGGGTTCTCAACGGTTAACGAGATTTCTTTAATTTCAGATTTCTTATAAGAAAAGAGGGTTTGTGAAGAATTCGGCTCTGATTCCTCGTTTTCTCGGCCGATGACTTGAGAGCAACTTGCTGTGAGGGCCACCATCTCTTTCAAGGTTGTCTTCTCAGCTTCAGGCGTCTTTGATGCTGCGGGCGGTTCAGGAAGGCTTTCAGTGAGCTTTCGTTCAAGAAGGCCAGTGACTTCTTTGAGTATTTCTTCGCCGCCTGGTGTTTTCCTGTTGACCTGTATCACCGACTCGTCTGTCGTAATCTTTGTTGAGTAGAGCGTCTCACTTATGGTTTCTTGGACTTGGTTGAGTTCTGAGGAGACATCGGGCAGGACGTTGAATAGTTCTGAGGAGACGTTTTGCAGCAGTCTTAGGGCAGGTTTGAGGTCTGTTACGATGTCGCTTAGTTCCTTGATTGTTTCCAGTCTGAGAATGACGCGTTCGATCGCAAGCTCCACATTGTACAGAAATTGGAGAAGCTTCCTTACTTCAGCGACTTCGTTTGCGCAGATTGCGGCTCTTTCCTTGCTTTTGTTGTTGAGGGCGGTTACGCAGGATTGAAAGAGGATTCGGTCTCTCTCTTTGAGTCTGTAGGATGCCTGCTGGATCTTGTTTCTCTGAACTTTAAGGGTTTGAACTGATCTTGCGACGGTTTCACAGAGCGGTGGAGGCTGAGAATGAATGAGATTTTTGATAGTTTTTCTTCCTCCACCCGCTTAGCTTGTTTGGTGCTTCCTATATGCCAGTTTTTCCGATCTCTTTGACGTAGACAACTACGGGTGGTTCTGGGAGCCCTGGACCTGAGTAGACATTGGATTTTACTGAAGTTTCTTTCGGTTTGGTTACGTTCTTGTCAAAGCTTCCTAGTTTGTCGCCTAGCATTATGTTTGAAAGGTTGTTCTTGGCAAGTTCTAGGTCGCTTTTCTCTATGTTGATCGTCTTGAGGTTGTCTTGGATTATTGTGAAGGCTTTCTCGTAGCTTTGGTCGTCCATCTTTCCGATTTCGTGTTCAAGCTCCAAGTGTATCAGCGCGTAGTTGAGGGCTTTGATTTCTTCGGCGCATCTGCTGATCTCCCTGGTTATTTCTTCAGTTAGGCCTTGGGCTTCGCTTCTCAGCTGCGTCAGTACTCCTTCGAAGGCCGTGTGCAGCTCGTTGTATATTTCTGGCGCGATCTTTTTCTTTTGTGAGAGTTCTCCGAGGGCTTGATCTTTTCGCCATATGAGCGGGATCTGATCACATAGGATGCTTGCGGCTGATTTCAGCTTCGAGATGAGTATTACTTCTGCACCGTCGATTTTCAGGTGTTCTGTTGAGTGTTTCAGGAATCTTCCGTCGCCTTGCTCGACAAAGACGGCGTCAAATTTTCCGCTGGGGGTTACGGCAAAAGAGGCTACTTTTCCGATTATTCGACCGTACTCGTCCTTTACTGATTTCCCGACAGAAAGAAAAAGGTTGGAGTTTTGTGACATGTTTTTTCTCCTTTATGTTTAGGAGGTCTCCGTTGAGGATTTCTCGCTTACTGTTGTTGGGATTCCGGGCATTCCTGGTGGCAGGTCGGGGAACTTTTCTTTGATTCTCTGTTCTGCGACTGTTGAGGCTTCGGTGAGAATTTTGGTTGCGTCCTCGTTGACTGAGTCGAAGTTGAGGGTCATTCCTGAGCCTTGTCCTGCTTCGATCATTATTCCGCTGAGCATGTTGCCGATTTCGCCAAGTTCATTCTCTGCTTCTGGGAAGACGCTGACTAGTCCAGCTCTTACGGATCTGAGAACACCGACGGCGGGTCCAAGCGTGGATACCACATCGCCGAGTTCTGATACAGTTCGTAACCTTAATACGATCTGTTCAAGTGCGAGTCTGGCGTTTATTATCAATCTTTCCATCTTGCGGATTTCGGCCAGTTCGTTGGCGAAAACATTAGCGCGCGATGTGTCATGTTTTGTGTAGGCGTCAACGATTCTTGCGAAAATTGTTTTGTCTCTCTGCGAGAATCTTTCAGTAGCTTGATCCAGTTTTTGAACCTGGAGTTCGATGCGTCTGACGGCGAAGTCAAGTCGCGGCCTGAGTGGGCCTGGTGGCTTCACTGCCTCCTGCAGCTTCTTTGTGAACGGTTGGTCATCTCTCTTAGATTCCCATCTTTTTGCGAATCTTTCTGACAAATTAATTACCTCCAAAAAAAGAAAGCTGCATAAAAATGTCTTAACCATTGTTAACATGGCTAGAATATGCACAGATATATGTAGAGCTATACACCGAAGCTGAAGCTTCCTTGAGCTTTAATTCATTGATTAAAAGACTATGTGGCTGGTTTTCGGTTTTTAGACAAAAATATGTAAGTTAGACTAAAATGAGGCTTAGGGGGGATTGCTTAGCAAAAGGTGAATTTGGAAATGGGCGACAGAATAAAGATCTTCGTGTTGGTGGCGCTCTTAGGATTCGCGGCCGGAGTGGTAGCTCAACTCACTGCCGATTACTTGATCCCAGCACTTATGACGATACTACCGGAACTTGTGCAAATCAGATTCGTGGTTTCAGGATTCGCAGGTGCCTGTCTAACACTGGTCCTCGTGAGCGTCTGGGCGTACATCACAGGATCTCAAGAACGCTAACCACTTCTCCTTTCTCCTTTCTTTCTAAACAAA
>CAZHWL010000128.1:0-3254 GCA_964536035.1 uncultured Candidatus Bathyarchaeia archaeon
GAGGCATATTGCAGAAGGTTGGTTTCAGTTATGCCGCCGCTGGCTTCGATGAGGATTTTCCCATAGACCCCTGCTTTTTTGAGTATTGAGCATGCGTTTTTTATTTGCTTAGGAGCGAAGTTGTCAAGCATTATTATGTCTGCGCAGGCTTCTATCGCGGGCAAGATGTCTCCTGTTTCCGTTATTTCAACTTCAATTTTCTTGCTGAAAGATGCTTTTTCTCTGGCTCTTTTGACGGCTTTACTAACGCTACCAGCAATTCTGATGTGATTGTCTTTTATCAGCACCATGTCGTCTAAATGCAGTCGGTGTGCATCTCCTCCTCCGATCTGTACTGCTTTTTTGTCAAAATAGGACAGTCCCGGCGAGGTTTTTCGTGTGCACGCGATCTTCGTCTTCAATCCTTTTGCCTGCAGTTTTTCTGTGAGGTTTTTTGTTTTTGTGGCGATGCCGCTCATGCGCGATAGAATGTTCAGAACCGTTCGTTCCGCGGTGAGTATGGTTCTGGCATCTCCTGAGACTTTCATCAGAACTTGGCTAGACTTTATCTGGTCTCCATCTTCAACCAGATCCTTTGTAGCCAGTCCCAAGCATTCGAGAAGGATTTTTGCTTCCTCTACTCCTGCAGCGGTTCCTGTTTCTTTGGCTATTATTTCTGCTTCAGCAGTGGTTTCTTTGGGCACGATTAAGGCCGTGGTAATGTCTCCTTGTCCCGTGTCTTCGGCAAGTATTCGCAGAAGCTTTTCTTCTAGGATTTTGCGGGGTAAGAACATGTTTTCACTTTCTGATTGTTTTGATTTAAAACTCTTCCCTATTTCTTTGCTGCTTCAATTATTGTTTGGACAGTGTTTTCGAGTCCATCATATTTGGAAACATCTTTCTGTATCTGCTTGAGCTTACTGGGCATTTCGCTGTCTAAGATTTGTTTAATGGTCTCGAGAAGTCTTTCTCTGCTAAGCTCTGCCTGCGGGATTATTTTGGAGACACCCATGTCTAAGGCTTGTTTTGCGTTGCTAATTTGCTCTGTGTGGCTGGGTGTGGGAACAAGTATTGAGGGTTTTCCGTAACACATGGCCTGCGTTATTGTTCCATGCCCCGATCTCGCTATCACGACATCGCAAGCCTTCAGGTATTCAAAACGGTTTGGAATCCAATCGTAGATCGTGACGTTGTTGCGGCGAAGGGCTTTGCCGCTGGCTCCTGGATAACCTAGCGACATGATCACCTCGTATTCTTTTGGAAAATCTTGGAAAATCCTTTTGAGTATTCTTATGAGGAAGGCCTTTTCCTTTTCTGGACCGCTGATTGGAACGAAGATTACGTGCCTGTCCTCGGGTAGTTTCAGTTTCTTGCGTAGTTCCTCTTGTGACTGGAGGGTGTCTGGTTTTGTGGACAGTATTGGTCCTATCAGTTTCACGTTTTTTCTGTATTGTTTAGGTATGCCTAGGTTACCTGTGCACACGGTGTACGGTGGCGGGAAGTCAGGTATCAAAACAGTGTTTCCGCTTGTCCATATTTTGCCGACAAGCGTCAGCGTTATCAAATCTGCATACCTTGCCAAGCGGAGGAATCGTTTTCTGCGCGGAATTATGACTTGGAATTGGTTGAGGATGCATATTCGAGGTTTTCTTAGAAGTCTTGCAGCGAGCAATGATGAGGCGCGTGAGTCTGAGACAACGATGTCTGGGTTGAAGCCTTGGATGGTCTTCACTTCAGATATGATTTGCTGCGTGAGTGTGAAAGATGCGAAGAATGGGCCTGGGTTGATTGCGGTTCTCTTGAAATCTATTGTTCCATCTGGTTTTACTTGAAATCCGATGGCTGGAGCTTTTACAAGTGGAAGTTTCTCGCTTTCAATGTAACATATGCCGTCTTGGTAAGTAGAAAAAAGCATTTCAACTTTTTTTGCTTGGAGTTTTTTCGCTATCGGGAGTATTCTTCCAACGTGTCCCAGACCTATTCCGCATGGTGCAAAGTAGATACGCATCAGATTATTTCCCGCCGAGGGTTTTGCGTTTCACTTCGCCTTTTGGTGTTTCTTCTTCAAATATGATTGCTTGAAATTTGCTGATTTTTGTACCGCTGAGCAACCAGCTGTCTGGTGAGAGGCCTGCCTTGACACAGCATTGGCACAAGAACTCTTCCGTGTCCCAGTTCCATTCGATCGGCACCTGCGGAAGAAGCAGCCCTTTGAACAGGCCTTTTTCAACTATCAATCCGTCTTCTCCCACTCTGATCTTGACCGGATATTCCTTCGGTGTTTTAGCTTCCACTTTCTGCGGAGGAGTGAGAACACTCACTTCAAAAACTACCGTGTCCAGTTCCTTCAGCGTGAGTGGGTAGAAACGTGGGTCTTCTGTGGCGGCGTTAATGGCCGATTCGATGACCGCTTTGGCTAGCGGGTCAGTGGGGTAAGGGTAACCTATGCATCCTCTGAGTTCCTTTTCTCCTCTTTTCACGCTGCTTATGGTGACGAACACGCCGCATGATTGTAAGAGTTTCCCAGAGATGCCTTGTGGAATGCTGATGTGCTTCTTGTTTTTCAAGTATTCTTCAATCGCGGTGCGTGCAAGCTTGACAAGGGTTTCTCCTTCTTCTTGACTTAGCTTAAATGTCACTCTATGGTCGCCTCTCCATATCTGGATTGTTTGATTTTGTGAGAATTAACGTTTGGAGATCGTTTCGGTTAAGCTTTTGCTGAAAAACACCCTGAAGAGTTAGAATTTGATTGCTTCTTCCTGTATTCCGTCTTTGGTTATTATGAGGAAGTCTATTCCGTCGCCGCTCATGACGTCTCTGCTGATTGCAGATTTTATCGATCTTGTAACCAAGTCTTTTGCTTCTTCAAGCGTCATGTTGTCCCTGTAACCTTCCTCTAATACTCCCACCGCTATTTCTGTTCCTGAGCCTACAACCGCGTACTTGTCTGGTATGACTGAACCCAAGACGTCTAGAACGTACACTGATGGTCCTTCGTCGTCTGTGCCGCCCACGATTGTCTGCGTTATGAGTGGCGCAAAACGACGACTGAAGAGCAGGTTTGACATGAGTTTGGCTGTGGCTCTCACGGAGATCTGTCTGCCCACATCCAAATTGAACAGTTTGACGTAGGCCTCAGCTTCTCTAGCAAGTATCTGCATGTCTGAAACGAGCCCAGCGCACGCCACACCTATCGTGTCAGTGATTTTGAAGACTTTCTTGCCGCCTCTACTGACGACGAGATAGCCATATGAAACTCTTTTTTCAGAGGCCAA
>CAZHWL010000129.1:0-3179 GCA_964536035.1 uncultured Candidatus Bathyarchaeia archaeon
GTCAGCTTGGAACCATGTTTGATGAGGATAAACTGAAGAAGCTTCAGAAGGAGAGAGAGCGTTGGGAACAGACCACGCTGCCAAACTGGTTGAAGCAGTCTGGCGAAAGAAAGAACGAGTTCCATAATCATTCAGACATTACGGTGAAGCGCTTGTACACACCTGAAGACATGAAGCAAATGGACTACATGCGCGACATGGGCTTCCCAGGTGAATATCCGTTCTTGCGAGGCGTCCACGCAACTATGTATCGTGGCCGCTTGTGGACCATGAGAATGTTCGCGGGTTTCGGAACAGCCGCAGACACAAACAAACGCTTCAAGTACCTTCTCAAAGAAGGAGAGTCAGGCCTGAGCACAGCCTTTGACTATCCCACAATTATGGGTTACGATTCTGATCATGCGATGGCTAATGGTGAAGTGGGCATATGCGGTGTAGCCATCTCCTCGCTTCAGGACATGGAGGTTCTCTTCAACGGAATCCCCTTGGACAAGGTCACAACTTCCATGACGATTAACGGTCCTGCGCCTATGCTGCTTGCCATGTACGTGGCTGTAGGTGACAAGCAAGGCGTGTCTAGAGAGAAGCTGGGTGGAACGACGCAGAACGATAATTTGAAGGAGTTTTTCGCCCAGAAGCTTTGCATCTTTCCACCAAAGGCTTCAGTCAAGCTCACAACAGACATCATAGAATACTGTACCAAACACTTGCCCAGATGGAACCCCGTGAGCATAAGCGGGTACCACATCCGCGAAGCAGGAGCCAACGCAGTACAGGAACTGGCTTTCACACTTTATGATGGAATAAGCTACGTGGAATCCACACTTGAGAGAGGGTTGAAAGTGGATGATTTCGCACAGCGCTTATCATTCTTCTTTGCTTCACACAACGACTTCTTCGAAGAGATAGCCAAATTCAGAGCCGCACGAAGAATCTGGGCTAAAGTGATGAAGGAACGCTTCCACGCCAAAAACCCACGATCAATGTGGATGCGCATGCACATCCAAACCTCAGGATGCACACTTACAGCACAGCAGCCGCACAACAACATTGCCCGCACAACGATTCAGGCCCTAGCCGCTGTCCTAGGCGGAACGCAGTCTTTGCATACGAACTCGTTTGACGAAGCCCTATGCCTACCCAGCGAAGACGCTGTAAGAGTCGCCCTCAGAACCCAGCAGATTATCGCTTTTGAAAGCGGAGCGCCAAACACCATAGACCCGTTGGGCGGCTCATACTACATGGAAGCTCTCACAAATGAGATGGAAGAGAAGGCTATGGAGTACATTCACAAGATTGACGACATGGGCGGAGCCATCCCAGCCATAGAGAAAGGCTTCTTCCAGAAGGAGATCGCTGACAGCGCCTACAAGTACCAGAGGGAAACTGACGAGAAGAAACGCACGATCGTGGGCGTGAACGATTACAAGATTGAGGAGACAGAGTGCCCAATCGACCTTTTGCGCGTAGACCCGAAAGTTGAGCAGGAGCAGCTGGCTAATCTGCAAAGGCTAAAAAGGCAGAGAGACAACAAAAAAGCCAGAGAAGCACTCGACAAACTACACTATTCAGCGGAGAAGGATCAGAATTTGATGCCAGTCATGATCGACGCGGTTAAAGCCTATGCGACGCTGGGCGAAATAACCGAAGTGCTCAAACAGGTTTACGGCGAATACAAGGAGCTAATCGTAGTCTAGGAGAAAAACCAGAATGAAGAGCGAAAAGAAAATCAGAGTTTTGATTGCGAAACCCGGACTTGACAGCCACGACAGAGGCGCCAAAGTCGTAGCCCGAGCCCTACGAGACGCAGGAATGGAAGTCATCTACACAGGCTTAAGACAGACCCCAGAACAGATCGCGGAAACCGCCCTCCAAGAAGACGTAGACGTCATAGGATTGAGCATACTTTCAGGCGCGCACAAGACGTTGTTCCCGAGAATAGTAGATCTACTCAAACAGAAAGGCTTGACAGACGTCATGGTATTCGCTGGCGGCATAATCCCTGAAGAAGATGTTGCAGACCTGAAGAAGCTTGGAATAAGAGAGATCTTTGGACCAGGCACCACAACAGAGTCAATAATCAAGTACGTGTTTGACAATGTGCCCAAGTAAGCACTAGCTTTAAGAATGTGCGAATATTGGCAGACATTGAAGAGCTTGTTCAAGGTGTTCTGAAAGGAAATCGCAGAAGCATCGCTAGAACAATAACCATTGTTGAAAACAATGAGCCTGAAGCTCAAGAACTGATCGCAGCCATCTACCCCCACACTGGCAAAGCACAGGTGATAGGCTTAACTGGCCCAGGCGGCGCTGGAAAAAGCACGCTTGCAGGCAAAATCGTGCACGAATACAGGAAGCGAGGCAAAACCGTCGGCGTGGTGGCCGTTGACCCGTCTAGTCCTTTTACGGGCGGCGCTTTCTTGGGTGACCGGATTCGAATGCAGGAGCTGACAACGGATCATGACGTTTTCATTCGCAGCATGGCCACACGTAGCTATGCTGGAGGAATAGCTAAGGCTACGAAGGATGCTGTGAGGATTTTGGACGCTGCCGGAAAGGATATCGTCGTTGTGGAGACAGTTGGCGCTGGACAGTCCGAGGTCGAGATCATTCGGGTTGCTCAAACGATCGTTGTTGTGCATGCGCCCGGTTTAGGCGATGACATTCAAGCCATCAAGGCAGGTATGATGGAGATCGGAGACATCTTTGTCGTGAACAAGGCGGATCGCGATAACGCGAATAAGACGGCTTCGGATCTTCAAACTACCTTGCAGTTGGGTGAGAAGGAAAGCGCATGGAAGCCCCCGGTTTTAAAAACGGTCGCCTTAACCGGTGAGGGCGTTTCTGAGCTTCTTGACAAGGTGGAGGAGCATAGGAAGTTTTTGCAGAGCCAGCCTAGAAGCGAGAGGGAACTGTTGAAGGCTGAAGCTGAGCTTGTGGATGCTATAAAGGATAAGGCGGCAAGCTCGATCGTTTACGGTTTGAAGAAACGCGAAAAGTTTCAGGAACTTCTCAAAAAAATCATTAACAGGGAGATTGATCCTGCTTCTGCGGCTGAGGAACTTTTGAGGAAGATGGGCGTTGACTAAACTTGAAAAAGGCCTCGTTCAGGTCTACACTGGAAACGGGAAAGGCAAAACCTCAGCAGCCTTCGGACTAGCGTTAAGGGCTTCTGGCAG
>CAZHWL010000130.1:0-3154 GCA_964536035.1 uncultured Candidatus Bathyarchaeia archaeon
TGCTACTGAACTCTACTGCGAGTCTCTTGGCAATCATGAATTTGGCTGGCTTTTTATCCTGCAAGACTGCAAAATATCGCGCTAGAGCGGCTTGAGCTTTCTTGTCTTTTAATACTTCAACAGCATCGGGTCTGAGATGCATCCACATGTCGGCTTCAAACCTAGAATAGAGCATAGGGAAGTGAAGAGCCGCTTGCGTGTAGTTTTCCTTTAATCGGTATCTCTTGTCCACAAACTGGGCAACGCATGTCCTTTGTCAGGTTCCATTTGGTGATTTCAAAGCTGTACCGTTTTATCACGAGCTCATTGCAGCTTGGGCAATAGGTGTTTTCACATGGGTGTCCAGGCACGTTTCCAATGTAAACGTAGTTTAATCCTACATCTTTGGCGGCGACATACGTTTTTTCTAGGGTTTCGACAGGTGTAGCCGGGATCGTTGTTGCTTGGTAGTCCGGATGGAAGCGGAGCAGATGAAGAGGCGTATTCTTTCCTAATGCGTCTCTGATCCACGCTGCTAACTGTCTGACTCTTTCTATCGAGTCGCCTGATTTTGGCACCACCAAATTCGTTATCTCTATGTGAATGTCGTTTCGCTTCATCTCTTTCAGGGCTTCAAAGATGGGTTCGACTGAGGGCACGGAAGAGAAGCTTTTATAGAAATCTGGGTCTGCGCCGCCTTTGAAATCAACTGTTGCCGCGTCTAGATACGGGGCTATGGTTTTCACTGCTTCTGGCGTCATGTAGCCGTTAGTGACAAAACTGTTGAAGAAGCCGACCTGTTTTGCCAGTTTAGCCGTGTCATAAGCGTACTCAAAGAATATTGTTGGTTCAGTGTAAGTGTAGCTGATTCCTTGGCAGCCGTTATCTCTTGCGGTTTTCACAACTTCTGCAGGTGGAAAAGTGCGGCCACTAATTTCTTTTCCTTGGCTTATCATCCAATTGTCACAGAATTGGCAACGGAAGTTGCAGCCTACCGTCGCGATTGACATGACTAGCGATCCAGGGTTGAAGTGTGAAAGGGGCTTCTTTGATATTGGGTCAACAGCTGCGGAAACAGCTTTAGCGTAAACAAGTGAGAATAATGTGCCGTTTTCATTCTTTCGTACGAGACAGAAACCTGTGCCGCCATCGTTTATGAGACATCTTCTTGCGCAAAGGTAGCACTTGACTTTCTTGTCGCCTTTCTTTTCATATAGCATGGCTTCCCGCATCGTCATTTCAGAGTTCTCCTTCCACTTCACATTTAGTCATGTGCTTATGGAAGTATTTGATTTATTCGCCTTTGGTAACAGTTGCCTCTTCTTTTATTTCGAAAACAAGTGGTGGAGACGCGGTTTTTATGTCTAGTCTAATATTAAGTAGTCCTTCTAAAAATCCTGCCCATATTTCAGCTTCATTTATGAATGGTGTTTTTATGAGCATGTACTTGTCTTTAAGGTAGATATCGCCGAACCCTTGGACTCTGAGTCGTTTGAAGACTTCTGGCCATTTTTCCCGGTTTACTGTCTGTATGTCGAGGGTTGTTTCTATTGAGACTTTAAGAGCGTCACCCATGTTTCTGCCGATGGCCCGATATTCTTCATCTGGGACGTGTTGGATGAGTATGTTGAGTAGTTCTACATTCACGAAGGCGATGCGGCTTATTCCGCAATAGTATTCACCTGGAAAGCGCCAATCATAGATCATCATGCTTCTATAGACATCAAGCATTTTTGATATGAGCGGCTTTATTCCCGGCTCTTTTCCTTCGCGAATCAGTTGATCAACAAATTCTCGCTCTTCTTTTTTTAAAATGATTGTTGTTCTTTTTGCGGATTCATTGTTTTTTCTGATCATTTCATCAAGTTTCTTTTCCTTGTCTTCCTGCATACCCATTATTTCTTCCAGCATATTTTATATGTTTTGCTCCTTTTGTTGCGAGAAACCGAACGGTTTTTGTACAGGCCATAACTATGTTAAAATTGCCGATGAAGAACCTAAACAGCCTGAAAAGATGATGTGCTCTAGGGTATCGGAGGCAAAAAGGAACAATTTTCAAGAAATAATCTTTGCTCTAATCAAATACAGCACGAGTATTAAACCGATTATGAACAGGGCAAACCCAGCTGCAAAGGCGACAAAGAAGCCTAAGTCCAGCGCTGCGGTAAGCACGTAAACTAGATATGGTCCACCAAATGTGCAGAATGCGGCAATAACTACCAGCAGTATCTTGAGGAATTTCGAATTTGAAATTGTTCTGCTTTCTCCTTGGGTCATATAGCGTCCTTCCGCATTATTGGGTAAAGATTGAGGTTTTGTCTTATAACCCTTCCTTTACTTCGTTGCCAAGTGCTTTCATTAGGAACTTGAAAACTGAGAATCCTGCTCCACGATCCGCTGTGAAGCCGCTTGTTGAGCCCAGCAAGCATACGCCTTCCATTTTGTTTTCTTTAGCAAGTCCGAGCATTAATCCAGTGGCTCCGACTATTCTGCCCTTGCTGTAGATCACTGCTCCCTTGTCCATAAATTCCTGAGCAAGTCTAGGCGAAGTGGCCGCGACGTAAACTTGAGCTTTCTCTTCTGTTATAGGCATTCCACCGATAGTCACTATAAAGTTGCAGCCCTGTTTCTTTATGAAATCCATAACTTCGCCACAAATTGTGTAATGTGCGACCACATCGTCAAAAGAAGGTTGCGTGTCGCCAGTCATAACTATGAAATCGTTTTTCTCCATGGGCGCAGCATAAAACTCATAGCGTGGCAAGTGACAAATCCCTTTCGAGTTGATCGAAACATAATCAGGGAAAGAAGGAGAATACATTTCAACAAAGGGTTTGGCGCCGCAGAATTTTATCAAGAGTTGAGCCGCAATTTTTCCAACGTTACCAAAGCCTGGAAGCCCTTGCACAAAGATGGGAGTCTTTAAAACTGGATTTGATATTTGGCGGAAATAGGATTTGTCCACTCGGTTTGCACCAAGGGCGATAGTGACTGTGTAGTACTAAAATGTTTTTACGATGAGAACGCTAATATACGTAGGTGAACATTTCCTAAAACTGCTCGGAAGGCAGCATCAGAGCACACGAGTAGCGGGGTGGGGTAGCCAGGATTAACCCGCCGGGCTCATAACCCGGAGATCGGTAGTTCAAATCTACTCCCCGCTACCAGATTCTAT
>CAZHWL010000131.1:0-3133 GCA_964536035.1 uncultured Candidatus Bathyarchaeia archaeon
TAAGCAGGCAACGCGAGTCTTATGAATAGTTCGTCTTTGTGCAGTACCTTTTCGTATGCGGTATTGTATGGCAGATAGCTTAATCCCGTGATGAATCTTTTCAGGCTTGCACTGTTTGAGAAAACAAGACGGTATGATGTGAATAGTGTTGTTGGAACTGGGTTTGGGAATAAGTATGCACGATAACCTCTTATCATGTTTTGATGCATTATGGTATCTCTGATTCGTCGTGAGACCAGCGGGATATATTTTGTAGGTTTCTTTTCTCCGAAAATTCTTCCCATTTCTTTAACAATTGCTCTTTGGTTGGTTCTAGCGTTAATCTCGAGACATCGCAGAATTATTAGATCGTAAAGGTCGAATTTTGCCTTCTCATAATCCTCTGTGATCTCAACCATTTTGTCTTCAGGAAATATGTCCAAGTCTTTTGCCCATTTGTCCCAGTTGAAAATGGTGATTCCTTTCTTCTTGCTATAGAACTCTAGATTTAGAAGAGGATAATTCGGGCTCGCAGTTGAGAAGATTTCGTAGTCTGTGATTAGGTTTCTTCTTTTTATCTCGTTCAAGAAAGCGTGCAAGTCTTTCTCTTTGTCACAGGGAACAGAGTATCGAACGAAGTTTCCATTTCTCCAGCCGTCCACAATCGCCAGATATCTCCAAAGAGGGAAACACGTCAGCGCGCGGCCAGACACGTCTTCTTTGCCGAGAGGGCATGACGCTAAGGTTACGAGGCTTTTCAGTCCTAACTTGGTCTCGTCAATTAGTGCTCTGAAGCGAACAAGGTTTTGTTTGTCGAGTTTTCTGCAGTGATAGCTCACTGTTTGCTGTGGGATGCCGATGTCTTTGGCCAGTTTGTTGACATTTGAGAATCCGTATTTAACCAAGCCTTTTATTATTTTAAAATCAGATTCGCCAAGCTGCTTGAACCTATCTGCGTATTCATCCATTGATGGAATTAGATGCGTATAACTCATGCAATAATGCTCCGCGAGTATTTATGCTTGGCTAGCATTTGCAACAGTTTCTTAAAGGTTTGAGCCATAAAAAGGTTTTTGTGTCTTTAGTAAGATTGTTACCAATAAATTTATAAGATGGTTAGCCGTTATATCAAATTTGCTGGGGGGAGGACATCGAAATGAAAATGGTTCTATTAGTTGGTTTTATGATACTCTGCTTCGCATTTGCACTAACGCCGACAGTGTGTGCACAAATAACAGTGCTTCAAAGTCAGAGCATATCTGTCGAAGCAAACACTGTAACAGCCATAAGTGTGAAAATGCCGATTTTCACAAACGATCCTGGAAGCGGTGGTGGCGGCGGAGGCGTCTTAAAGTAGATATTTGACAAGACTCTCATCTTCTGGATAAAGAACGAATGTCCATCAAATTAAAACTTCTCAAAAAAACTTGCTCCTTTCTCCCTAGCTAGTTTTTGGCGTTCGTTCGTCCACAAGAGGATGAGGGTTGCTCTTAATTGTTTTCAGATGTTTGAATATGAGGAAAATGTTTTGAGTAGCTTGCTGTCAACTGTTGACCGTTCAGTCTTTTGTTGTTTTAATGTTGTAGGTTGATTTGACTCCGGCTTTGTCAAAGATTCTTCCCACTGGACAGTTTTTCAGTGTCAGTTCGTGCATTCTTTCGATCCTGTCTCTCGGTGCGTCCAAATTTATTTTTATGTCAAATTTGGTTTCGGTTATTGTGCCCAAGTCTTCTGATTTGACTGCTTCAACATCGACTTCCATGTCCTTTAGTTTCAGTCGCATTTTGTCCGCAGTCATCTTGAAGATGGTTACGTAGCAGCCTGCCAAGCTCATAATGGCAAGCTCTAATGCTGATGGTCCTAGATCGCTTCCCATGTCAAGCGGTTGGTCTAAACAGACGGAATGTGATCTGCGGTTGTCCACGTTTATTCTGAAGTCTTTGACGAGTTTTGCGTTTGCGTAGAGTTTCGTCAGTTTTTGTCACCTCCAATGGTGAAAATAATTATGAAATTTGGATTGATTTCTTTTTTGTTATTATTGTTGCTGAAGTCTGCATGTGTCTCTTAGCTGCAGCATGAACAGCCACAGTGTCCAGAGTGTTCGTCTGTGTATTTGGTGGGGTTTTTGTCGAAGGTTGTTTTGCATGATTGGTTGCAGAAGTAGTAGGTTTTGCCCATGTAGTCTGATTTGAATTTGGCGGTTTTCTCGTCCACGCTCATTCCGCAGACAGGATCTTTATTCATATCCGTTTTTCACCTCCATCTTCTATTTGGTTCAAGATTATTATGTGCTTGTTTTCTGTGTGTTGACTTTTTCGACGTCGAATTTGGCCAGTTTGAGTGTCGCTGCGTTTGTAACAACAGTCAGTGAGCTGATTGCCATGGCTCCGGCGGCAAACATTGGATTTAGTATTCCTAATGCGGCAACTGGGATCATGACCGTGTTGTATGCGAAGGCCCAGAACAGGTTCGAGTTTATTTTTTTCATGGTTTTCTTGCTGAGTTCTACGCCTAGAGCTACGTCTCTGAGGTCATCTTTGATGAGGACTATTCCGCCTGTTTCTTTGGCTATGTCTGTTCCACTGCCGATGGCTATGCCTATGTCTGCTTGTGCTAGGGCAGGTGCATCGTTGATTCCGTCGCCGACCATTGCCACCGTTTTTCCTTCGCTCTGCATTTTTTTGATTGCATTGACTTTTTCCCATGGGAGCACGTTGGCTATTACTTGGTCTATTTCCAGCTGTTTTGCGATGGCTTTTGCGGTTCTTTCGTTGTCGCCTGTCAGCATGGCTATTTCAAGTTTCATGTTTTTCAGTTTTCTTATGGATTCGACAGCGTTTTCCTTCGGAGTGTCCATGGCCGCGACTATTCCTGCTGGTTTTCCGTCAACTGCAAGCATCATCGCTGTCTTTCCCTGTTCTTCAAGCTTCTGAAGATCCGTTTCCAGTTGCTCGGTTGATATCTTTTCGTCTTGCATGAGTTTTCTGTTTCCAAGCAGTATCTTCTTGTTTTCAACTGTGCACCGTACTCCGCGCCCGGGTATCGCTTCGAACAGCTGAGCTTCTGGGATTGTTATGTTTGATTGTTGTGCTTTCTTTGTTATGGCTTCGGCTAATGGGTGTTCTGAGCCTTTTTCGGCTGAGGCTGCAAGCTG
>CAZHWL010000132.1:0-3080 GCA_964536035.1 uncultured Candidatus Bathyarchaeia archaeon
GGGCCTTCAAGACGGTATCCCATGCGATCTGATTCCGGCGTGACTTTATAGGGCTCGGATAAGAGTGTCTTCAAACCTTTCTCTGTGAACATTTCTGCCTGTGGACCCAAAATCACATGTGCGCATATATTTTGTTCAAATTGGGGCACAAGCTCTTCTGGCAACAAACACTCAGTACTCACAAAGGATGCGTCAGTCGTCTCAATTACGTCTCCTGTTTTGAGCTGTCTGCCTCCTAATCCGCCAAATTTGCCACGTACGTAAGTTGATCTGCTGCCTAAAATCATGGGCGCGTCTATTCCGCCTCTTACTGCCAGATACGCTCTGCATCCACTTTCCGTTCTTCCAAAAGATATGGTGTCACCGCCTTCTACTTCTAATGTCTGCCACATAGGAACATCGTAGCCATTGATCATTGGAGAGCACTGCCCGCCGGTAACGGCAATCTGCGTCCTTGCTAACGCTTGAAGTTCTGGCCCGATGAGTGTAGTTTCGATGCAAGCGCTGTTTGAGTCGTTTGAAATTAGACAATTTGCCGCCGTGAGCGAGAATTGATCCATGGCTCCGGAAACTGGCACACCATATCGGAGATAGCCATATCTTCCCCTGTCTTGAATTGTTGTGAACATGCCTGACTTGGTCACTTGAAATGCCTTCATCTATACTCGGTCCTCGAGGAGGCTTTGTACTCTGTTTCTGTGATCGGCTTGAACTTCACATTGTCTCCAGGATTAAGAAGAGCTGGCGGTTCTTGTTTCGGATCAAACAGCTTGAGTGACGTTCTGCCAATTATTCGCCATCCACCTGGGGCTTCACAAGGATAGATGCCTGTCTGCTTCTCCGCTATTCCCACTGATCCTGCTGTCACTTTCAACCGTGGTGTTTCAAGACGTGGCGTCACGATCTCGTTAGCAACCTCTCCTAAATATGGAAAGCCTGCTACAAAGCCTATCATGTAGACACGATATTCCTTCTCCGAATGCATCTTCACAACCTGCTCCTCAGTCAACCCGTGCCAGTTAGCGACGCTGTTGAGATCCGGCCCATATTCTCCGCCATAGACAACTGGAATTATGATTTTTCTTGCAAGTTTCGCATTCGGCTCTGTGCTTCTATTTGCGAGGTTTTTGACCTCTGAAATTAACTGGTCATGATTTTTCTTTAGCGGATTGTAACGGATCAACAGTGATCGATAAGTTGGTACTAGCTCGTCAACTCCATGAATCTTGGCCTCAGTAATAGCGTTTTGCAGTGCAAATACTCTTTGATTGATCTTCGAGTCTATCGTGTCGCCAAATTCGACAACGAGAGCTGTATCTCCAAACGGTAGGTATCGCGGAAAAACTCGCATATCACTGATCACGAAATTACCTTTTCCACTCAAATGAAGTTGCCTGCAGGCTCAACTTTGACTTCTGCTTCGGCGAGTCCTCTCTTTAATGCTGTTGCAAGTTTCACAGCTGCAGATGTGTCACCGTGCACACAAATCGTATGCACTTCATCTAGACTCAAATCTTTGCCGTCGATTGTCTTGACTTTCCTTAACTTCACAGCTGTGACAGCTCTTTCGACAACAATCCGTGCATCTTGGATCATCGCGCCTGCTTGTTTTCTTGAAACCAAATTTCCATCTGAATTGTATGCTCTATCTGCAAAGAACTCGTGCGCCACTTTAATACCTGCTTTTAAACAGGCTTTAGCCAGCTGTGATTTCGGCATCGCAAACACTATCAACCTACTATCCAAAGCTTTGACCGCTTCCACAATCGTTGAGGAAATATTTTCGTCTTCTGCTGCCATATTATATAGGGCTCCATGGGGTTTCACATGTTGAAGCTTCACATTCGATGTCTTGGCGAATCCTTGAAGTGCACCAATCTGGTAAATGATAGCTGTTTTCAACTCCTCTCGTGTCAACTGCATTTCTCTTCTCCCAAAACCCATCAGATCAGGGAATCCTGGGTGTGCGCCGATAGCCACTTTGAATCTTCTTGCAAGCCTGACCGTTTTCTCCATCGTCACAGGGTCGCCTGCGTGAAATCCACATGCAATGTTTGCAGAGGTTATGTGGGGCATTATCTTTTCATCATCCCCAATCTTGAAATCTCCGAAGCTTTCGCCTAGATCGCAGTTCAGATCCACTCTGAACTTCAAATTCATCTCCTCAACACTTACCAGCAGTCTGTATTGAAATGTACTTTCTCATGTCTTCAATTGCGGCTGAGGGTATCGGCAAATCCTTCATTGTAAGCAAGCCCGCTGGCGCTTCAAGCACTTTCGGGATAGCGTTCACAATCATTGCTACTGTGCCTACATCACCGTGGACGCATGGCTGAATCTTTTGTTTGATGGTTGGAGCGCCTGTAATAGTTATGGAATCGTATTCTTCTTCAGCGCCTATGTATGCTTGAAAATCAAGACTAATCGCTTCTTTTCCTTCCATAATGCCCTTAGCTTTCTGTCTAAGTCCCGCGGCGTTTCCCGCTTTGACTTTTATATCCTTGCTTTCAACAGTCTTTTTGGCGATTACTGGTTCAACGTTCTCCACAGAAATCTTGTCGAGCTTCCAGGCTAGAGCGGCTGCGATCATCGCGATAGACTGTTCAAGTCCAACGTGTCCGGTAATCTGTTTTTTTGCGATTTTCCCTTTGAACTCTTCAACTGTCAAACCAGCGCCTATCTTTTTTTGAAAAGGTAGCCGTCTCGTAGCCGCGTTCATCACTCTGACTGCTTCGATTTTCTGTATCTTTTGACAAGGTGCAGTGAGTGCTATTACGAGCGTATCCATAAGAAAACCTGGGTTTATGCCAGTTCCCAACACGGTAACGTCATTTTTCTTTGCGAGCCTGTCGAGATCTGTAGCAAGCTTCGGTTCAGTGGAATAGGGATACGATAGTTCTTCGCAAGTGGAGACGACATTCACACCATGCTTTACTATTGAGGCTATCTGCGGGTAAGTGTCTTTGAGATAGGAGGAGGTTGCGTGAATTGCCACATCTGCTTCAGTTTTTCTAAGTAGTGAGTCTGCGTTGTTTGCGACTTTCACGCCAAGGTTTGTGCTTGTTCCAAGAGCTTCACCC
>CAZHWL010000133.1:0-3080 GCA_964536035.1 uncultured Candidatus Bathyarchaeia archaeon
TTCCAGCAAAGCCAAAAACCCTCTTGCGAACTACATTTCGGGCAAACTTTCAAACGTCTGGAAACAGACTCAACGTCCCGAAGCTGCAACTATCTCCTAGTCCCCATATCTTGTTGTCCATTTCAGGATTTATCAGTTTTGGTGCAATGGAAATGGGGGCAGTTAAAAAGAACACAGCCTTGTCCTCATTCACAAGCATAACGCTCACATGCCTAGGAAACAGGCAAGGACTGCGTTGTTCTTCGGTTTTGGAATTCCGTTGAAAACAGATAGGCTCTCGAATGAAGGAGATAAAGTTGGAATCGAAAAACTGACTCTAAAAATCAGTCATGTGCAGGTCATAGTCTCGGAAGCACGTTATTATTGTGAGAGAAGGTGATCTTCAACGGCGATACGTTGTTTTAAGGGTTAGTTATAGAAGATTTTCCAGACTCTGGACATGATATGGTGTTTTCCTTGAAAAAACTTGCAGACCCACCCAGACGAGTTTACAGTTTATCCTAGACACGTTCAAAAACAACCATTGGCAATGAAAAACGCAACAATCCATTTATGAAGTTGATTTATAGAGCATCGCTGAAAAGGTCTTCTTCATTTGATATGAACAGGCCGCTTGTCCGGTTCTTGTCTGAGAAGCCTAGTGCATCATCTAACCCTCTAAGGATTACAACAGGTGATTTTTCCGTTGCTTGCCCCATAAGCAATTCAGCCGCGGCAGCAATCTCGTCTACGACTGCAACGTTTTTGACTTTCAACATTTGACCAAAGAGATCCTTCTTTCCACGATAATCTTTGAACAGATTTACTCCTGCGATGCCTATGGCAAAGTTCACCTGGCCGCGTCTAAAAGGACGGCTGTATGTGTCTGAGATTATGATGCCCACATTCTTGCCCGTCAGTTTCTTTAGATCCATACGGCATTTTTCTGCCGATTTATCTGGATCCTCTGGAAGGAGTGCGTAATTGTCTCTGCCTTTCACGTTGGATTTATCTATGCCGGCGTTAATGCATATTAAACCACGTTTGTCTTCCACTAATAGAGTTTCATTTGACACCTTGATTATTCTCTTTGTTTCTCTCAGGACAAGTTCGATAAACCTTGGATCTTTAAGTGTTGTTTTGGCAAGTTCGTTTGCCTTTTCTGAAGGAATAACGTCTTTCAGCTTTACCATTCTTCCTTCAGCTTTTGAGAAAATCTTCTGAGCGGCTACGATCACATCGCTATCTTCAAGTTTCAAACCATTTCTTGCAACAACTCCAACGATTATCTTTGCAACGTCATCTTTCGGCTCTACTAAAGGAAAATCAGCTAAAGCAATAATCGTCAGCTTTCTCAAGGTTTTATCCCTTGCCAGATTTTATTGGTTCTCTTGCTCGGTTAAATCTCTTCCTAGTTTCTCGAATTTCCAGAGTCGCTTTCGATGCATATTTTGGAGCATTATTTGAAATTCATAATCCTTAAGCTAGCACCGACCAGAGGAATATCATAATCTCAAATGTAGAGCGGATGCGTTAACATGGAGCGACAGTTCAAACTATTCGGTGTTCTATTTGTCTTAATACTCAGTTTATCTAGTTTGTCAAGCATCAGTCTTCGTGTCGTGGATGCGACTTATATTGAAGGATTAATCGCGCTCGACACTGTTTGGACTCTTACAGACAGTCCTTTTGTGCTGTCGAATAACGTGACGATTCTTCCAGATGTGACACTGACTATAGAGCCAGGTGTCGAAGTGAGATCTGGTGGAGGTTTCTACATAGTCGTTCAAGGAAGATTGATTGCAGAAGGCAAGAGCGACAGAATGATAAAGTTCACGTCAAACAAGCTCAATCCACCTCAAGGGGATTGGGGATCAATGTGGTTCAATGGCAGCGAATCCTCACTGACTTATTGTACTATAGAATATGGAATAAATGGAGCAACATTGGAAAATGGTTCACTGACTATCGAACACTCTTTTATCAGAAACAACTTAGAAAAAGGCATTGCCATAATTAGTGGAAACTTATTGGCCAGAGAGAACGAGATATCAAACAATGCAGAGAGCGGCATCTACATCTCAGGCGGTGACCAAGCCACAATCCAAGACAACATCTTGAATGCAAATGGAGACGGAATATACTTAGCTGATCACTTGGACGGAGAAATACACATAGAACGCAACACCATCTTGCTCAACAAACAAAATGGAATAGTCCTTGCGGCTGATGCCTACGATAACACTAACATATTAAACAACAATGTTACAGCAAACCTTAAAGGTTTTCTGATTTCAACCAACACAAGCACCTACATCACTCGCAATTATGTTTGGAACAACACCATTGGCATATTATACGCTGACGGAGGCAACCATGAAGCACATTTCAACGATATTTATGCTAACTCCGCAGGCATGAACGTAACGGGCGATGCTAAAGTTGATGCGACATATAACTATTGGGGCGACAGAACCGGACCTTACCATGAAGGATTGAACCCTTATGCAAAAGGAAACCCTGCCAACGGTGACGGCGTCAATCTCGACTTCCTGTTCTTTCTGACAGCGCCGATAGATTACACCAATACGAAACCTACTGCAATACTCTGGTCAGATAAGACTCTGATTTCACCAAATCAGACAGTCACCTTCATTGGAACAGATTCTCACGATGAGGGAAGAGTTGACTACTTCACATTTGACTTCAACGACACGGGCAAAGTGCACACCACATTACCGCTTTTTGAATACAACTACTCCATGATTGGAACATATTACGCGAATTTGATGGTTATTGATGATTTCAACGACACAAGTGAAAACGTCGCAACAACAATAGTCACCGTGACCGATCTAACACCATTAAGCGTTTCTGTAACTCTCAGCAGTGAAAATGTCAACTTCAACGAAAATGTAACGGTTACAGCATACGTAACGGATGGAGTAAGCCCTGTTGAAAACGCAAACGTAACGCTATTCTCCATCAAAGGCGGAAGTTTTGACACAGTGTCGGCACTAACAAATTCAGCAGGCCAAATAATAGCTACTTTTACGGCTCCGAATGTCACGGCAATAACGGATATTAGGATAGTTGCTAGA
>CAZHWL010000134.1:0-2938 GCA_964536035.1 uncultured Candidatus Bathyarchaeia archaeon
GTAGAGGAATCTTCTAGAACATCTGAATAGATGTTTCATCCTAACTGCTTAAATATTCGGAAATCAGTTACTGAGCGGTAAGGAGAAAGGAAAAGGACGGCCATGTTTGTGCCGGTTAATGTTCTTATCCGCTTCCTTCAGGAAGGGACTTAGTATTGGAAACACTCGCCTGCAAAGAGATCACAGAGGAACTCAAAACACAGTGGAAGAGTCTGTGGAAGAACCGTTTTGATGACAAGGTTAAGGCTGAGGGCATCGCGGATAATGATTATTCGATGCTGTTTGTTGAGAAGGGCACGGTTATTTTTGCAACACGGAATTTTAAGGTGTTGAATCTTCGGGAGATTGCTGAGAAGCATAAGCTGGTTGACGCGGATAGGTTGGTTCAGCCTAGTCCAGATGTGGGCGGCTGGGGCAAGTTTATCAGAACTGTGGTTGCGGGTCAGAGGCCTGTTCGGCGTGTCCGGCGGGCGGCTTATGACGGTTTGGTCGAGGTCAAGCGGCGCCAGCAGTTGAAGAAGGGCGGGCGTGGCTGGCTGCATGCTGGTTCATGAATGAGCCTATTTGCTTTGTGTTGAATCTTTGGTTTGTTCCCAGTCTTTGTTCTTACGTGAATGTTTGAATAGGAGCGGGTCTGCTTGGCTAGTTATAGGAGTCGGTTGGACATCATAGCGGATGTTCTGAACGTGATAGGCGAGGGTTCGAAGAAGACTCAGGTCATGTATGGGGCGAATTTGAGTTACAAGCTTTTGACGAAGTATCTGAATGAGGTTTTAGAAGTTGGCTTCGTCTGCTTCGAAAAGCCTAGAGAGTGCTATGTGGTCACGGTTAAGGGTAGAGCTTTTTTGGAAGAGCACAAGGAATATGTTAGGCGGAGCCGAAGTTTTGAAAAGAGCCTTAATGACATTAATAGTAAGAGGAAGAATTTGGAAAAACTGTGTGAGGCGGACAGAAGCATGACGCTTAAACCGATCTCGCAGAAGAGGCGCCGCCGATGAGTTTCGCTACTAAAAGTTTCGTCAAGCTGACTGTTTCAGCAATAATCGTCTTTTTGGCTTTAGCTTTAACGTTCAGTTATTCAGCGCATGCCTACACGAGCGATGAGGCAACTTCGAAAATAGCCGAAGCTGACAGCAAGATCCTGCAAGCGTTTTCAGCTGTTACAGACGCTACTGAGGCAGGAGCAAACGTTTCAAGCTTAGCACTTCGATTGAATGAAGCTGGTGGGCTCTTGGCTGAAGCCAATGTTGTCTTTCGCATTGGTGATTATGATAATGCTACTTTGTTGGCGGAGCAAAGCATTAGTTTGGTTGATGGTGTCGTTCAGGAGGCTGGGAGCTTTAAGGCGGTGGCTGAATCAGAAAGACTGAGTCGACTGGGCTGGGCTGCTTTGCTTGCAAGTGTGGGTTTGAGTTTGCTCTTTGTTGTAAGCTTGTTCGGCTGGCGCTTTGTCAAGAACCGTTACTTTAGGGGTGTTTTGGAAATGAAGCCAGAAGAGGTTGCTGGAAATTGATGAGTATTGGCGATTTGAAGCTGGTTTACGTGGCTTCTGTTGCAGTTCTAAGCTTGATCATAGTTGCCCCTACCGTGATGATGGTTGTTACTTTGCCGGGCGGCGAAAGGTTCTCGGAGCTGTGGCTTCTCGGTAAAAACCGTTTGGCTGAGGATTATCCCTTTAACGTGAAAGCTAATGAGACTTACAAGGTCTATTTGGGGCTTGGCAACCATATGGGCGGCTTGGAATACTACTTGGTGTACGTGAAGTTCAGGAACCAGACTGAGTCTTCGCCTGACAGCTTGAACGGAACTTCCAGTGTCTTAGAACCGCTTGGTGAGTACCGCGTTTTTCTGGGCGACAGTGAAGTTTGGGAGAAGGAAATAACGTTCTCTTTCGAGGGCATAGCTTTCGATGGAAACGTGTGCAAGATCTCAAATCTTGTCTTGGACGGCTTGGTTTTGAATGTTGACAAGGTTGCTGCTTGGGATTCAGCGACCAACGGGTTTTATTGCCAGCTTTTCTTCGAGCTGTGGCTTTACAACGCCGCCCCCTCAGGCTTTCAGTATCATAATCGGTTTGTTGGGATTTGGCTTAATATGACCATTCCGTTTCAGAATCCGAAGTAGAACGTTCTTATAGAACTAAATTCCATTACTGTTTAAATGAGTCGGGGAGAATTTCTCTTCTAACACTCGTCTAGTTAACGTACTATTGGTGTTGAAAATGTGGGAGAAGGCTATTGGTAACTCTGTATTGGCGGTAATCGCTGCTCTGAACGAGGAGCAGGGCATCGGCCTTACCATAGCGGAGCTCCAACACTACTTGGAAAAGCCTTGGGTTCTTGTGGTTGATGGCAACAGTCGTGACCGGACGGTTGAAGTTGCAAAAGACCTGTACGCAGACGTTATACGCCAAGAAGGCAAGGGCAAAGGCGACGCGTTGAACTCGGCGTTTAAACAGATGAACATGGACGTGGAATATGTTGTTCTCACTGACGCAGATTACACTTATCCAGCAGAATATCTTCCGGAAATGATGAAAATATTGGATGAGAACCCGGAAGTGGGCATGGTTTGCGGGAACAGATTTAACCACCATCTAGACGTCAAAGCCATGCGCAACGCATTCCACTTTGGGAACAGGTTATTGGCTTTCATGCACAACAGTCTCAATCGTGTAGATATGCGCGATCCATTGACAGGCTTGAGAGTGATGCGCTGGGAAATACTGAAGGACTGGACGCCTAAATCCAAAGGCTTCGACATTGAGGTTGAATTGAACCACCATGTTGAAAGAAAAGGCTACAAAATCGTTGAAACAGACATAAAATACAGGCAACGTAAGGGCGAGAAAAAGCTGAAACTGAGACACGGTCTCACGATCATGAAGCGGATCTTGCTGCAAACCACGTTATAGACATGGACATAGTGCCAGCATTTC
>CAZHWL010000135.1:0-2916 GCA_964536035.1 uncultured Candidatus Bathyarchaeia archaeon
GTTTGCAGACGCTATTTCTCTTGAATAAACTTGATGTTCATTTTTGATCGGGCCAAACCATTGACTGTAGCTCGAAGCAATCGAGTAGGCTTCATCGCTAAGTGTAGCAAGTCTCTTAACCGTCAAATTCAGGGCAATAAAAGAAACATCTCCATATCTTCCATAAATCGAGAAATTGATCACGATTATGTCGCCGACCTTGACCATGGATCCTAACTGTGAATTTTCTAGAACGTAAGTTTCGTTCTCCCCAATTCCCTCTACCGGTTTGTTCAGCCATCCATCATAGACATGAGAATTCTCATCAATTGAAGAGATCATTGCGGATAGATATTCGGTAGTTTTATTCTCACTAGCTAGAGTTATGGACCACCAATAAAGCCTAGATATTATCTCTGCATCCAAGACTCCGTTGACTTCGAGAATCTTGTCTCGTAATGCTATCAGATCTGTCGAGTTGGCGCCATACTGCGAGATTTGAAAGTCTGCGTAGATCTGACCGATTTCTTGGTCGAGAGCCTTTTTTGCCGTTATATTGGCTTTTATGTCTATGCCCGCAAAAAATGCTGATGCAAGTACAATGCCTATTAGAAGGGCCAGAAAAAGCTTCCATGAGCGTACCACGTGCTTGACAGCATAAAGAAGGGGCATCGCACATCGAGTGTCAGTGGTTGGTTTGACTCTTAAGCCTATTGTTTAGAACATAATGTTTAGAAAACTTTTAACAACTGCCAATGATGCGTGTTGTCAGGGAAGTTTTGGAATGTCGAGTTGTTTCGCGATTCCATTTAGATCTTCTAGTACCTTTGGAAGTAGCGGTATGCCCATTCTTGAAAGCCGTTCCTCTTCTTCGAACTCTTTCTCCCCATGAATGTATATTCGTGAAGCCCCACTTGCCTTTGGCGTGTTCTTCAGAATGTTTATCAAATCGTCCATGTCTTTCTTGAATTCGTCCTTAGGTCTGAAGGCATCAATGCGCATAGCTCCAAAGAAATGACCTATACCAGAAGGCAGAGGTGATCCTTTCTCGTCCTTCGGATAGACCTTGTTGGCATAAAGGGCTCCGGACAATACGGCGCTGAAGATTTCCACGGCTAAGGCTAATCCATACCCTTTGTGTCCACTTGTTTCTTCAAGCGCTCCTCCCAACGGAAGTAGGCCGCCTCCGCCTCGTTTCATGATGTTCTCAAGAACCCTGACCGGATTGTCAGTAGCCACACCATTCTCGTCAGTAGCCCAACTCAAAGGCATAGGCTTCTCTAAACGCGCATAGACTTCCAGCTTCCCTCGGGTCACGGTGGCAGTAGACATGTCAAGTACGTACGGCCTCTCTTTTCCTGTAGGCACAGCAATGGCAATTGGGTTTGTGCCGAGCATAGCGTTACGTGCGAACGTCGGTACAACCAATACTTCTGTGTTAGTTGTGCAAATTCCGATCATGTCCTCTTCTAAAGCCATCATGGCATAGTACCCAGCTATCCCGTAATGATTGCTATTTCTGACTGCGACAAATCCCAGATAGTTTTGGCGTGCTTTTTCTATAGCAAGCCTCATTGCACGATACGAAATCGGCTGCCCTAAGCCAGCATCTGCGTCAATTGTGGCTGTGCATGGTGTGTCAAGTATTGTCTTGGGCTTAGCTTTCGGCCGCATCATGCCTTGCTGAATCCCAGCAACGTAACGTCTCATCCTAGCCACGCCATGAGAGTCGATGCCGCGGAGGTCCGCCTTCACAAGAACGTCTGCTGTGATTTTAGCGTCTTCAGCTGGTACACCTAGTCTCTCAAGTGCTTCAGCGCAGAATGAGGCTAGTTTTTGAGTTGAAACTCGAATTTCTTTTTCTACCATTACATATTCCACCTTACTGCACTTTTTATGCTCAACCTAATAGATCTCGTTTTCGTAGATTTCGGTAACATGTTCGGCTATGGCTGGAGATGCTGTCAGCCCTGGTGATTCTATGCCTATCAGGTTTATCAAGTTTGGTAGACCTTTGTCCTCCTCATGTCTTATCACGAAATCCCTGAAACCTTCATTAGGTCCTTGAAGTTTAGGTCTGACTCCTGCTGAATCAATGACTATTTCACGCTCTCTGATGAGTGGGAGAAATCTTGAAACGTCTTCTCGGAACTCTTTTTCATTTGATGTTACTTCATAGTCAATTTTATCTACGTAGTACGAGTTTGGTCCAAGTCTGATGCTTCCAGCCATGTCAGGAGTTAGGTGAATGCCTAAGCCGCCGCCTTTAGGAAGCGGATAAACCAGCATTTTCACGGGTGGCGATCCTTTTAACCTGAAATAGTCTCCTTTGCAGAGATGAAGCCTATAACCTGTTATGTCAACGTCTAGACCAGCCATTTCAGAGACTTTGTCGGAATATAGTCCAGCGCAGTTTATCACGGTTTTTGCTTGGGCTGTAAATTTTTCGCTCACACTTGTTCCTGACAGAGTATAGCCGTCCTTCACCTTGCTTAGGCTTGTGACTTCTGTTTTGAATGCGAAGATAACGTTATTTTTCTGGGCTTTCGCATAGAAGTAGCTCATCAGATCGTCTGGTTCAAGTATGCCCGTTGAAGGCGAAAGCAGAGCCTGCTCAACATCCACATGTGGCTCCAGCTTCTTCACCTGTTCTCCGTCTAGCATCTTTAGGTCTGGGACACCGTTCTGCTGCCCTTGATGCATCAAATGCTCTAACTCTTTGATTTCTTCATCATCAGTTGCAACAGTGAGCTTCCCCAGCTTCTTGTATGGAACCCTGTTTTTCTCGCATAGATCATAAAGCATGGGGTTCGCCTTGACACACAGCTTTGCCTTGATCGAATTTGGTGGGTAATGAATGCCTGAATGAATTACACCACTGTTGTGGCTGCTGATTTCCTGACCAAACTTCTCATTCTTTTCAAACAGAAACACGCC
>CAZHWL010000136.1:0-2884 GCA_964536035.1 uncultured Candidatus Bathyarchaeia archaeon
TATTCGCTTGAGAATTTGAAGAAACTGTTCGATTTTCGTTCGAAAGACACCATTATGAGCTTCGAAGACTTCGTTCGAACTGAATCCAGAAAGGTCATGCAAGGCATGTTCAATGGGACGGACTATTTCCTGCGTTTCGTGAAGGATTGGGATGAAATCGATGAAAATTATGGTGACGTTCGCTACAAGAATTGTGGCTACGCAAGAATCAAAGCCACTGTCGAAGATGACCGTGAATCAATATTTACGCCATGCACCTACAGAGTAGCCAACGTGAAGATTTTGGAAGGAAACATGGTGGAAGAAATAGAGGAAATTTCGTCTTTTCGAGGAAGATTCTGCGAGCAAGCAACCAACGGAGAAACAGTGGTGGCACAGGGAAAGATTGAGCGTGTTGTAGACACAAGAAGAAATCTTGATCACTATCGGCTGTTGCTGGGAAACAGGCCGACTGATTTCATGATTCTGGCATAAGCTATGTAGAAGCAAGTTTCAGGACTTGTTCATAATACCTGGGACAATAGGTTAGAGCAATCTGGTAGTAAGTTTTGCTTTGAGTTGTGACTTCTTCTAGGTTTCCTTCAACCAGTACCGTTTCATCCTTGAATGCTTGAAGTCGATATTCTTCCATGTAGGAAACAATGCGTATAGCTTCGCCGGCGATTTTGGAGCCTTCTAGAATTTTCAAGGGTTTGATTCCATACATTGAGGGCATGAAAGCCGCGTCGGAATCGTTGATTACGCGAGCAATCATTTTCACCCAGCCTTTCTGCGCAATTCGTGTATCGGAATCATATTCATTGGTAATTTCTTTCCAGTCTTTGACTGGTTCAAATTCGGTCTTGATTATTCTACCAGTTTCTTTGTCGTTGAATAATGCGTAGATGAGTTTTCTTTTCTGATGCCGCACGTACTCCTTTCGACTGAGGTTTAGAAAGCGCCACAGTTTGCCTTTGACTGGTTCATCAGTTTCAAATTCGTTTCCAAGCGGGACATTGGCTTTCTCGTAGAATCCTTGCAAGATTTCTTGCAGCTCGTCAAGCTTTTTTCTTCCGTAGATGACCAAGTCTATGTCAGAGAATTTTGGATGGTAGAAGCTGTGCAGCATTGAGCCAAATACGCCGAAGTTTTTCGCTTTTAAACTTGAACGTTGAGCTATGAGTGATAGAACGTTTTGCGTTGCTTTTTGCAAGCTGTCTTGTGGTTCTGCGTTAGCAATTCTTTCAAGCTGCTTCTGCGGCTTCAATGTCTTATAGACATCATTGCGGCCAACGCCGATTACTTTCTTCTGTAACATCTCATGAAAAACCAAGTATTGTGGGTACTTGTTGCTCAGGAATTTCCATGCTTCATCTTCATAGAACTTGTAATGCGTTACTTTCTTTTTTCCTCTTGGCGCTTTGGGGTTGTCTGACTTGAAAATGGTTGCAGGTGTATATTCAGCATCACATATGTAGCTGTTTGGCGGATGGGAGTATCCGAAGACGCGGAAGATCAGGCCTTCTTCTGTTATGATGGCGTCGCGGTCTCTCAACGTTAAAGCGGGCAAATGCTTTCTTCCTCGCTTGTTCCTGTTCCAACAACGACTTGATGGAAGATTTCGCCTGTTTCAAGATTTTTAACCTGCTCCAGCATTCCGGAAACCTTCATTCTGTCGCTTCGTCTGGCAACGTTTCTGTAGCATCCAATCATAGAAACCGCAAATTTGGGCATCTTCTCTTCAGAAAGCCTCGAGCTTTGATCGGTGGGCACATAGTTTTCAATATTATAGATTGCAGGGCGGAACATTGCCTCGCTGTCATCTCTGACGCTACATGAGAAAGTTACATGATTAATTAGCGAGTATTTATGGAGACCATATTTTGAGTGAACTTCCTCTAGCTTGCGAACTGCATTGTACATGAAGACTCTGTTCTTGTAGCGACCTTTGAAACGGCGCAAGGCGTCAAGTCGATTGTTAGCCTGAAAGCTCAGTTGCTTGGCTTCGACGAGCCTGTTCACGGTTTGCTCCAGCTTGCGGAAGTTCTTTGAGCCATAGACAACGATGTCAATGTCAGATTTGAGGGAATGCATGTTCAAAGCAACAGAGCCGTGAACTCCGAAATCTTCAAAGCTTATGCCTGATTCGCTTGACAATAGATCAATGAATTCCAATGTCAAAGCTTGCAATTCATCTCTTTTCCCAAGTTTTGACAAGGTTTGCAGACAGTCTCTGGGCACATATACCTTGTCGATCGCGCTAAGTGGGGCACTGATCACTTCTTTCTCTCTGAATGGGCAATAGTAGACGTAGTTTGGAAAGTTTTGTCGAAATGTTTTGAGAAATGTTTGATAGTTCTGTGCAGTGTAGAGTTTCTCGGCTCTGAAGAGCTTGATTTGACCATAATTCCATGTTCTTTCCAAGAAGCCTACGTTGAAGAGATCTTTGAAGTTGGCTGGAATGTATTTGAGGAAGGCAAAAACGCGGTTTGTTGGGTGTTCGTAGCCGAAGACGTTGAAGATGAAGCCTTCTTTTGTTACGAAAGTGTCTCCGTCAACAGGATTCCAGTCTCTGAGAGCCGTTATAGACACCTTTGTAAAGAGGCTGCTGAAATGTTAAAAAGTCTATTGGCTGAAGCCACAACTTTTAAGACTCGCTGAGCCTAGAGCAAGATTGGGTGAAAGACATGAGCGAGAGTTTACATCCATATGTAGTGTTTCTTCCATCTGATGAAAAGACAAGAATTCTTAATGCGATATTCGGTTCAAAGGCGGCAGTTGACATCTTGCGGTTTTCACTTAACCAGGGACTCTCAAGCAGAATATACCAGAGAGACCTCGTCAACAAACTCTCATACTCAAACAAGACAATAATCAAGAATCTAAAGTCAATGACAAAACTGGG
>CAZHWL010000137.1:0-2838 GCA_964536035.1 uncultured Candidatus Bathyarchaeia archaeon
AGAACTCTTTGAAAGAGATTTATTAGAATAATCAGTTCTGATATTACCTTCCAAGAAGTATAGTTCAATTCGGCAAGGTATGTTCCTATGGGTTTGAAACAAAACTTTGACACTCGTTTAGCGTTACTTGGTGTGGCACATTCTCTTAATCACTCACTCTTTTTGATATCACCTCCTCTACTTGGACTGATAATGAACAGCTTGGGAGTTTCAAAAGCAGAAATTGGTTTAGTCATGACAATTGCATCGCTAATCTACGGAGTGGGAGCGATTGTTGGAGGTCCACTTGGTGACAGAATTGGAGAGACAAAAACCATTATGATTTGCCTTGCGTTTTCAGGTCTTTCAACATTTGTCATGGTAGCTGTTACAGTTGCAGGAACGATCTATGTCTACGCACTGGCGATGATACTTATGGCGGCGTGGGCCAGTCTGTACCATCCGGTCGCAAATTCACTGATTTCAAAGGCTTTCAAAAATCGAGTTTCTGTTGCAATGGGAATGCACGGCGTGGTTGGAACAATTGGAATTGTTCTCACACCTACGATCTCATGGCTCATCGGCGCAGCTTTTGGCTGGCCTTGGGCGTTCATTTGCTTTGGTGTCCCATCCATGATAGTTGCTTTGCTAATCGCAAGATTCTATAGAGAAGACAAGCACACAAGCGAGAACAAAGGCTCAATATCTGAGGCTCTAAAAATCCACGATATAAGATCTCTCTTAGTCTTCAACATTGCTATTGGGCTTTTCATGAAAGGAATTGACCTTTTTTCTCCAATATATCTAGGAAATAATAAGGGAATCGGCTCAATGTGGGCATCCATAGCTCTGTCTTTGATGCTGACTGCCGGAGTTTTCGGACAGCTTCTTGGAGGCATCGTAGCGGACAGGTATGGCTCAAAAAGGGTTCTCATTGCCGCCATGTCAGGTATCTGCATCAGTCTGGTTTCACTGCTCTTCTTCCCCATCCCGCTCGTCGGGATAGCCATCTTTGTATTGGTTTATGGTTTATTCTTCAATGCGCATCAACCTGCGTTAACTGCGATAACTGGATTATGCAGCCCTGAGGAACAGCGAGGAGCGGTCTTCGGCATTTTCTTTTTCACGTCTTTTGGACTTGGATCTTTTTCGCAAGTGATATCAGGCTACATCGGCGACCTATACGGCTTAGACTGGACTTTTTATCTGCTCACATCATTTGCCGCAATAGCCTTGCTACTGTCATTAAGGATTCCTGATAAACGCCCAACTGCAGAACAGCCTTGATGCGCCAAGTCGCGCAATGTCTGCAATTCTGAAACTCGCCACGACACTCAATAAAACTATAACTCCGAAAACCATCGAAGCTTATAAGCAGAGTGAAGAAAGCATTCTGGAAGGCCGTCATACCGTCTTCTCAACATTATACAGTCGTTCACAAGCCTAATACGAGAGAGACACCGCGCAAAAAGAAACAACAAAAGCATAATAAACAGGTGCAAAGCTGCTAGAATCTGCAAAAAATAAGACGAAAGAGAAACGTATCTACCGTTTTTACAATAAAAAGATAAAAAACGTCACGGTCAATTGTCAAAAAGACATAAAATAGCAAGAAAAGACCATTATCATTATCATCGAAAGCAAGGCTAGACAACGAACTCGCATGGAAGGAAACTGAAATCTGCAAAAATCACCCTGAGCATCTCAGAGGGTTTTTTTCCGTTCGAAGACAGACGAACAATATATACGCATATCTTGACTGACCAAAAATACAGAGAAAAGCATAGTTTTTATCGAATCCATGGAATAACTGATAATCTAAAAGCCCCAGGATCAATCCAAAAAGATATT
Source organism: uncultured Candidatus Bathyarchaeia archaeon (assembly GCA_964536035.1). GTDB lineage: Archaea > Thermoproteota > Bathyarchaeia > Bathyarchaeales > Bathycorpusculaceae > JBGPAV01. The sequence continues at coordinate 1,831 of CAZHWL010000137.1, forward strand.
AAAACAAAACCACAACGTGTACGAACCCAACACTTCCAAGGCGCTGCATGAACGAATAACAGGCGTATCGACACAATTTACAACAAACAGGGTAAGATCAAATGCTGTTGCCAAATAAAATGCGTCAAACATGCAAAATCCAACATGCCTACTTTGAACTAAAGCAAACAAAAAACACGAAGCATTTGTTAATGATGTGAAACAACACATTCTTTTGCTGGCACAAAGAATTTAACGGTGACTCTCACAGGGACCAAAATAAATATGGAATCTGAAAGCACATCTCACAGAGATAGAAACCTGTGTCCAGATGAGAGTTTTGGTGCCTAAGAGAACCCAACTTCCTAAATTAAGAGAGGCAGTCAGGTCATCTGGCAGTCTCCGTGTTTTGACGACTAGCACTAGCGCATTTCTAAAATGTTTCCATTCAAAAATGTTGTTGATGAATTGATTAATGCTGAGATCAGTGACGCCAGAACAGTTAGCGAGCATCTGCTTTCTAAAGCTCACCCATGACCTGAATCTGTATTGTTCTTCGTCTAGGGTGAACGTCTGTTTCTACAAATAGGATAGATTGCCAAGTGCCAAACTGAACTTGTCTTCCAACTACAGGTAGAGTCCTGTCAGGTGGCAGAAGCACTGACCTAAGATGAGCGTGCGCGTTTGACGGATGACTGTAGGGTGCGTCTCTGGGGACGAGCTGCTCAAGCATTGTCTTAATGTCTTCCAGCAGAGAATAGTCATTCTCCGTAAGAATCAGTATGCCTGTTGCATGAGGCGCGAACACGTGGACTAAACCGTTTCTCACAAGGGATTTGGCGACTGCTTCCTGAACTTTGTCTGTCAAATCCACAAATTCTATTTCACCCTTCGTTGAGAAACTGTAGCTCGTGCTGTAAACTTTAAACTCTGACATGTCCCTGTTCACTCCAACGTCTTAGTCATGAGTATCTCGTCGACATACTTGCCTTCCTTAAAGAACTTCTTCGGAATACGTCCAACTTGGAC
>CAZHWL010000138.1:0-1586 GCA_964536035.1 uncultured Candidatus Bathyarchaeia archaeon
ACTCCAACAGGTCCGGCTCCAGGTCCACCTCCTCCATGTGGAGTGCTGAAAGTCTTGTGAATGTTTATGTGCACTATGTCAAAACCCATGTCGCCTGGCCTGACCTTACACAGCAGCGGATTAAGATTCGCGCCATCATAGTAAAGTAAACCACCAACTTCGTGAACTATCCTTGCAATCTCATCAATGTTCTTCTCAAAAACACCTAGAGTGTTGGGGTTTGTAAGCATTAATCCAGCTGTCCGTTCAGATACGGCGGCTTTCAAGGCGCCTATGCTGATGCATCCATCGTCATCTGACGGTACAACTATAACGTTAAAGCCAGCCATGGTTGCGCTGGCAGGGTTTGTCCCATGCGCGGAATCAGGGACTATTATCTCGGTTCTTTTCTTGCATTCGCCGTTCTTGTCATGATATATGCGCATAAGCAATGTTCCCAATAGCTCTCCATGAGCGCCCGCTGCCGGGTGCAGACAAACCTCGTAAGTTCCAGTAATCTCTGCCAGCCAGCGTTCAAGTTTGTAGAGGATTTCAAGAATTCCCTGTATGGTGCTTTCATCCTGATATGGATGGATATTGGCCAGAGAAGGCAAGCTTGCTAGCTGTTCGTTTATCTTTGGATTGTACTTCATGGTGCAGCTTCCAAGGGGATAAAAGCCCGAATCAACACCAAAATTCATTTCGGACAGCCGCATGTAGTGTCTCATTACTTCGACTTCTGAAAGCTCAGGTAGCCTTGGCTTGCTTGTGCGGAACATGCTTGCAGGAATCAATCGGTTCACCTTGCCAGTGGATTGCACGATCTCGGTTTCGCTTTTCGGTGGGATGTGGCCTCTTCGTCCGTCTGCTCCTAGGTTGAAAATCACTTTCTCGTTCCATGCTGCTTGTTTGAACATAATCATCACCGTCTAAGTCAAAATCTCCTCTAGTGTGCTTGCGAGACTATCAATGTCGGTTTTGGAGTGAGTTTCAGTTGTGCAGTAGAGTGCTGTTTGGCCTAGTTCCGGGAACTCTTTTGAGAGATCTTTTCCGCCTTGAATGTTATGCTTCAGCAGTTTTTTGTTGATTTCTTTGACGCTCATGTTAGCATGATCAAAGTTGATGGTGAACTCTTTGAAGTGGCACGCTTTGAATATTGGTGCTGTTAGTCCTTTTATTTTTGAGAGTTTCTGAATTGCATAATTGGTTTTTTGCACAATGGCTTCTCCTAGCTCGTATAGTCCTTCAGGTCCGAGAAGAGACAGGTACACGGCGGCTGCGACAGCACATAAGGCTTCGTTGGAGCAGATGTTTGAGGTTGCTTTCTCACGTCTTATGTGTTGTTCTCTCGTTTGCATTGTCATGCAGAAACCGCTTTTGCTGTTGTCTTGCGTGGTTGTTAGCCCGATTATTCGGCCGGGCATCTGACGTATCAAAGCGATGTCTTCGCGACATGCCATGATTCCCAAGAAGGGTCCGCCAAAATTCATGGCATTGCCAAGCGGCTGTCCTTCACCGATCACTATGTCTGCGCCATACTCGCCTGGAGGTTTAAGGACGCCAAGAGATGTTGGATCAACCCCTACGATGAAAAGTGCTCCGTGCGC
>CAZHWL010000138.1:1686-2810 GCA_964536035.1 uncultured Candidatus Bathyarchaeia archaeon
TTTTTCACTCGGGCGGCCATGCGAGCCGCTTCTCCCAGAGCTGATGCCCAATCGTACATTGAGCAGTTTGCCACATCCATTTCTGTTAACTCGCAGATCATGCTCTGATATTCAAAGAGAATTTGAAGCATACCTTGGGATATCTCCGGTTGGTAAGGTGTGTAAGCAGTCAGCAGCTCAGATCTCTGAACGATCTCTTTGACTACTGCGGGCACATAGTGCGGCCAACATCCAGCACCTAAGAAAGATAATCTTCCAGAACAGGGGTTACCTTTAGAAAGAAGCCCTTCAACGTGCTTTTTCACTTCAAACTCGGATAATGCTTCGGGAAGGCGTAAGGGTTTCTTCAGTCGATATTTGTCTGGAACATCAGCATAAAGTTCATCAATGTTTTTTATGCCGATCTGTCGCATCATTTCCTCTTTCGTTCTTGCCACAGAATTAGGAATATACGGATGATTTCTGCTCTTCACTGTCTCCACCATCAGAAGTTATGAGTAAGTAATTCAGTGATTCTTTAAGTTTTTCAGACCTAATACTGTATTCCTTGAGTCGTCACCATTTCCTTAGGATACTTCACAGCAACAATTTCATTTACAAAATCAGCCCTGTCCACAAGCTCCTGTGGCGCGTATCTTCCGGTCAAGACAACATCTGTCTTCTTCGGCATTCTGTTGAGGAACGCTATGACTTCAGGCAAATTCAAAAGGTTGCAGTAAAGAGCCAAGTTGATCTCGTCTAGGACAAGAAGCTGAGGCTTTTTCTCTTTAACCACTTTCTCTGCAAATTCCAAACCTTTACGCGCAAGCTTTCTATCTGCATCCTCCAAGGTTCCCAGCCCAACCCAGCCTTTGCGACCAAACTGGTAAATTTCATAATACGGCGCCAACATGCTCTGGATCTTGTATTCACCTGTGTTCTTCCACCACTTCATGAATTGAATGACCACCACTTTCCTCTTGTGTCCCACAGAGCGCAAAGCTAAGCCTAGAGCATTTGCCGTTTTTCCTGCTCCCACTCCAGTGTACAAATAGATGTATCCCATAACAAATGATACTCCTTTTACGTTTGTGATTCGTGAGGATTTCTTTATAAGCCTTAAAGTAAGAAAGATGCCACATCTC
>CAZHWL010000139.1:0-2808 GCA_964536035.1 uncultured Candidatus Bathyarchaeia archaeon
ACGAAAAGGTACTGCACAAAGACGAACTATTCATAAGACTCGCGTTGCCTGCTTATGAATACTCCCAAATGCGTAGCTCATTTACAGCTCTAGCCCAGAGTGGACATCTCAAAGAAGCCAATCTTTTGGTTGGAGACTTGGCGAACAGAACATGGGACAACGTTGAAATATACCAGATGTTCAAGGATGGAGCATGGAATTTCAGCTACGGAACAGCCATAGAAATGCTAGACAAGACAACGCAAGCGAAACCAACGCCTTAGGCGATCTGATCTGAAGCTGCAAGCAGTCCAGTGTTAGCCTTCCTTTCTTCGCTGTGAGCCTATCCGGGGAACGGACAAGTCTGTGTCGGACAGCCGCCTGCATATTCTGATTCAGCAGTGAAAAACTTCCTCTTTTCTGTTCCAACCTGACCAATGTAAAGCACCTGCTCGGGCTTGCTTCCATATCGGAAAACTGTCACTCCCTTGCACTTCAATTTCCAAGCCATCTCGTAAACGCTCTTGACATCTTCAACCGTTGCCTCGCTAGGCAGGTTCACCGTCTTAGAAACAGCGTTATCCGTATACTTCTGAAACGCAGCCTGCATTTTAACATGCCATTCTGGCCGTAAGTCTAAGGCAGTCACAAAAAGCTCTCGAATATCCTCAGGAACCCCGTCATTATCTTGAACTGAACCCGTTCTAGCTATCTCCTCAAGCAACCCAGCACTGTAAAACCCTCTCTCCTTTGCAACCAGCTCAAACAACGGATTTGTCTCGAACAATCTGGTCCCACTCAAAACATTTCTGATAAATGAAATCGCAAAAATCGGCTCTATCCCTGAAGAACAGCCGGCTATGATGCTTATGCTACCTGTCGGCGCTATCGTAGTCACCGTAGCATTTCTCATACTGTCATACTTGTCTTTCCAGATACTCTTATCAAAATTCGGAAATGATCCTCTCTCTTCGCCAAGCTCGATAGACTTCTTGTGCGCCTCTTCTTCGACAAACTTCATCAACTGCTCACCTACGCTCAGAGCCCTTTCCGAGTCATAAGGAACACGTAGTTTTATGAGCATGTCAGCAAAACCCATCACACCCAAGCCAATCTTCCTGTTCGCCCTCGTAATCTTGTCCGTCTCCAACAAAGGATACTTATTTGCATCTATCACATCATCCAAGAACTGAACAGCATTTCTCACAGCCGCTTTCAGCTTATCCCAAGCTATCTTACCATCCTCAACCATCCTTGACAAGTTTATCGAGCCCAAATTGCATGACTCGTAAGGTAGAAGTGGCTGTTCACCACAGTTGTGGACATGGAATCCATTTGCATCAAAAGCGTTTATTGATGGAATACTAGCGTCATAGACTTTCTCTGTAGCGCCCAAAGTCAGGCTTGACACTGTGGCTACAAATCGTTCGCGATTCATTTTTCTTTTGTAGCCTTTCAGGATTCTTTCAAGCCTAAGCGCCTTGTCCGAATCGCCGAGCCCTATTTGATTGCGGAAACAAAGCATATTCTCTTTCGAAATGACAAGTTCATGATTGGCTTTTCTTGGATAATTTTTGGCTTTGCCTTTTCCATCTGGCAGTCTTGAGAACCCTTCTGTTCTTCTGTTTACGTAAATTTTCGCCAAAATGCCAAGTCTGAGAAGCATGCGCTGGGCAATCTTCAATAAGTTAACATCGCTTTGTGACAACCTTACGCTGAAGCCTTTTGAACGATTCCCCTGAACCGAACCGTCAGCGTCAAATAAGCCTCTCAGCAACCCTCTGCAAAAATCTGATGATGCTTTCTCCATTTCAAGTGTGATTGTTTTCTTGCCTGGTCCTATTCCAAGCTTCTCTGCCAACTTCTTCAAGTATCCTGTGGATAAGCGATATTCGTTTCTGTTTTCTATTTTCATCCAGCCAGTAAAATCAGATCTGTGTGGAAGCTCTTTGGCATATTCCAATACCAATTTTCTGACTGCTTTTGCTCCCGCGTCTTCTCCCCAAGATGAAAGGATCGTTTTGTCCTGTTTAATTGTTCCATCGCCGATGAGTAAACCGATCAAGTATCCTTCTTTTTCAGTGTATCTTCCTTTCCAAGACATGTTTTGATGATCGTTCAGGACAACTTTGCCTCCGGCTTCAAGGCTCTTCGCGTTTTTCCATTCTGTCACAATTCTGTAGCGCGTGAACTTTTTAACTGCCATGACATTGTGATCGCCTGTTAGACGCAGTTCAAAACCTTCTTTTGTTCGCAGTTCGTAAACTGGTTTACTTCCTGTTTCAAAAAACCCCTCTTTAGTAGATTTCCACTCTTCTCCATTCACTATAGCCAAGAACATTTTGTTACGCAGCTCTTTCACTTGTCTTGGCCCATCCTTTGTCATAACCCACGCATCGTCGGTTACGCAGGGGTTGGTGGACTCTATTCTTCCGACTTCTGGAGTGGGGTTGTGCCTGTTGATTTCGTCGATGAAAACGACTCCTGGGTCTCCGCTTTGCCAAGCTGATCTTGCCATCAGGTTCCAGACGTCTTTTGCTATGAGTTTGCTGGTTTTCTCTTTGTTTCGCGGGTTGACTAGCCAGTATTCGCTGTCTGTTTCAACTGCTTTCATGAACTCGTCTGTTGCGGCAGCTGATATGTTAAAGTTTGAAAGGAACCCTGGCTGCTGTTTTGATGTTATGAAATCAAGAATGTCAGGATGATCAACTCTTAGGATTGCCATCATGGCGCCCCGTCTTTTTCCGCCAGCTTTGATAATCTCGGTGGAAACGTCAAACACGCGCATGAAGCTTAGTGGGCCTGAGGCTATGCCTTTTGTTGATCTGA
>CAZHWL010000140.1:0-2771 GCA_964536035.1 uncultured Candidatus Bathyarchaeia archaeon
AAGACGTTCTGGCAGAACGTAGAACAGAAAATCCTCCAAAAAGGCGAGTTCCTCTATGAAGAGGCAGAATTCCTTCTAAGAGAAGAGTTCAGGGAACCACGCAATTACGCATCAATCTTGAAGGCCGTCGCCCAAGGAGCCAGAACCTACGGCGAAATCCTCAACCAAACAGGCATGGACAAAAGCATGCTCTCAAAATACACCAGCGTACTCGAAGATTTAGGTTTCCTAAAAAGAACCTACCCCGTAGACGCCAAGCCGAAGCCTCGAAAAGGACTATACACCATCGCAGACAATTACCTAGCCTTCTGGTTCAAATACGTCTTCCCAAACAAAACAGAACTAGAAACAGAAAACACAAAACCCATCCTGAACAAAATCCGCGAAGACTACAACACATACTTAGGCTACACATTCGAACAGACCGCAACAGAGTTTCTAATAGAAATGAAAAGAAGAAACCAGCTACCCTTCACCTTCACCACGCTTGGAAAATGGTGGTTTAAGGATAACGAAATAGACATCGTGGCCATCAACGAAGAGGAACAAACCGCAACATTCTTCGAAGCAAAATGGAGCACTCTCAACAAACAAGACAGCCAGAGAATACTCAACAACCTAAAAACAAAAACGCCACACTTCCGCTGGAATCGCAAAAAAGAAAACCTCGGCATCATTGCCAAAAAAATCACGGAAAAACAGAGCCTGCACCAAAAAGGATACTTCGCATTTGACCTTGAAGACTTCACAATCCAAAAGAACTAGGCTTCCCAAGCAGAGGGAACTGAAAGAAATCTGAAGAAAAAAAAAGATGTTTTTTTTCAACATTCGCTGCAGAGGTTTTTCCATGCTTTTCACGTTAACAGCTCGTCTTCTGTCCAACAATTATGACGAAACAAACGCAATAAGGCCTGAAATGGCTACAAATCTCGCTACTCCAACATCCCAATCGCAAATTTCAAAGCAAAAACGACCCGCATTCATCAGCCTCAACCATCTCAACACGCTGTTTGTTGCGATGCACCGCTATATGTCTGGTTGGATCGTGCGTGATGGATTGTTATAGCCCTAGGAGTACTTCTAATATCAGTTTGTGACGTAAAACCTCAACAAGGTCTGTCACTTCTATGGCCTTTTCCAAAGCATCAAGCTCTCTTAGTACAGACTTTCTCATTTCTTCATTGATTTTTTGATTGTTCTCTCTCATTCGTCTCTGATATAACTCGTCTGCCTCTCCTCTAAGTCTCCAATAGCGCTCAAGCAGAGATTCCTTTTTGGTTTGTTCCATTATTCACACCTCTTCAACTATTTTCCTCGATTTGCTTTGGTTCATAGTCTGTACGCACATGAATTAATGATTTAGGGTGAGAGTGTGAGGAAAAGCTTCTTTCACCGCAAAGCATGCACTGACTGATCTAGGTACCACATGATGTAAGCAGACTGGCAGGACAATGTTGATAGGATGGAAGGATTACCAGTTTGCCTAGAGCATGTTTATATGTATCCTCGATATCTCGTGTAGGAATACACAAGATTTGTGCACAGCAGAACGAGGATCAGTATTCTCAGCTTTTGCTTCTAGCATAATCTCTAAGAAAAATCGAGGTGAAAAACATGAAAAACTTGCATACCATGAAAAACAATGAAGAAATGCAGGAACTTGCGAGAAGAATTGAACTGTATCGCGCTATGGCCCACGCAATGTCCCTCACATAAACCTACCATCTTTTTTCAATCTGCAAACGCACAGTACAAGTGCACGTAGATGCGCGTGCTTTGTTTTACATGAACAGAAAAAAAGAGATAGGCTAGGTTCTATCTTTGTTCTTTCAGCAATTGCAGTCTCTTTGCGATCTCTTTAGAGATTTTTTCAAGACCCTTAGCCAAATCTTCACGGTCAACCTCATCTAACGGATACACCTTTCCGTCCTTATCGACGAATGCAAGCTCCAACTTCCTATTTCCCATTGTTTTCCATCCTTCAGATTCTATTACTTGGTATTTTGAGTTCCCGTATAAGCTACTTTTGCTTGGTTACATGGAGCTAAACCGCCCATTTTTTATGTCTCTCATCGTTATGGCTTAGTGAGTCAACTGTTACTGGACTTGTTCGTGGTTGACTATCGAGTTGGAGGTGACATGATGTGGGAAAGGACAAACCCGTTGGAAAAATGATTGATAAGCAGAAGGGTCATCAAACGAGAAGAGCCCGTGGAGGAAAGAAGCAGAAGAGAAGGTAGAAAACTTTTCTGGCGTACTCATGTTTATAAGCGATGCTGACGTATACAATATAACAGGTCATCAATAGGTTACTGCAAAACTTTTTTTAAAAATGGTTTGCTTTTGCCTGAGAGGTATTATAGTTTGTTGAGAATGAAGGAAGTATTAAATGGAAACCGTAACAAGTTTGAGATCATAGCAGAGATTCTGAGGAAGTTGCACAAACCAACTGGTAAGACGAATCTTATGTCTCATTGTAATATGAGTTCGGCACAGTCAGGGCAATACTTGAGTCTTATGATGTCAAGCGATCTTGTCAGGACAGATGCAACGACTGGAAAAGTGACATACCAGAGAACGGAAGCAGGCCGAGAGTTTCTAGTACGGTATAACGAGTTGGCTCTGCTACTTGATTCCAGCATTTCCGCACCGTTCCTGACGTAGCGATGAGAGGCTTGGAAAAGAGAAAGTGAATTGTGGATAGCGAGCCTGCGCAGCACGTTGAGATTAACATGGAGGGAATGATTTGTGAAAGTGGTTGAAGGTTGGAG
>CAZHWL010000141.1:0-2754 GCA_964536035.1 uncultured Candidatus Bathyarchaeia archaeon
TTTTGCTTCTGAGGTTGGTAAGGTTTACGTGGTTTGTATCAGTCGGGACGGTTGCCCTGTTTGCGTGAAGCAGAAGCCGAAGGTTGCCAGGTTGGCGAAGGCTTTGGCTGGGAAGTTTGGTGACAGAGTCGTTTTTGTTCGGGTTCATGTCAAGTATTCTCCTGAGCGGAATCAGGAGTCGTTGCGAAGCAAAGATGTTCTTGGACATTATTTTTATCCGACAAATCTGGTTCTCGTGAGAAGTAGGGACAAGGGGGCGTTTGAATATTATCGAGCGGCGTCGCCCCGAATCAGTGAGCTTGCTAGGAACATCGTTCATGCTGTAGAAGTTGCAAAGATGCTTGAGAAGCAGTGAGACTTTTCAATTCCTCTGTTTTTCGAACATGATGAGCTGCATCTTCCATCCGAGTTTGGGCACTTTCTGTTCTTTGAATATCTTAAATTGGATCGGGGCGGTGCACACTGTGGCATTGAATCCCTTATCTAGAGCGATTTTCAGGTGGTTTTTGAAGTGAGCCGCAAATTCATTTGTATTTGAGGCGTAGATCGTGAAGCTCCACCATTGGGATTCTGGGTCTCGTCTTGCGTGTCCAAGAGAGAATGATTCTGGCTCGTCGGCTTTTTTTCTGACATAGAATTTGTGGTCTTTTCCGATTTCCTTGAAGCCTGCAGATGTTCCTTCTACTGCTTTCCAGTCATAGATGAGAATGTTGTGTGGGACCAGATCTGAATTAGTTTTGTGGATCTCGTTGGCTTCAGATGGCGTTGCCTCTCTTACTGTGGTTCGGATGTGCGCAGTTTCTGCAATTGCCTTCAGGTTTTCATGCCAGAAGACGCTCATCTTGAAGAGCCGATTGAAGCCAGCCATTTTCGCGAGTTTTATTGAAGCGCGGTTATTGCCACCTGTGGTGTATCGAAGTCGCTTGACCTTGAGGTTCTCGCCTAAGCTGAGAAAGTGTCGCGTGAGCATGTCCGCGTAGCCTTTTCTTCTGTAGTCAACGTGCACTCGGAGGCCTTCCATCCATCCTGTCTTTCCGCGGTCAACCAGCCTCAGATTTCCTACAGCCACTATTCGACCGTCAGTTTCGACACCGTATGTGTGGCATTTTGGGTCTGTAAGCCATTCGTCAATTACAGAAGGCAAGTAATCGTGACCGCCCCAAATTTTGCTTGAAATCTCAAGTATGTCTTCTCGGTCAGGCGGGAGTACTTTCCGAATTATGGCTTGGGCTTTCTTCACTTGTTTCCCTTCATCTTGGCTCGCACGGTTTTGAAGGGGCAAATGTTGTTTATACGGTTTCTGGAAGAGCCTTGGCAAAGACAAGATTGCTCGAAGATCCAGAGGTTGTAGCCTTCAGAACCGAAAAATCAGTCTGCTCTCAAAGTGCGCGTGTCACACTTAGCAAGGTTTCTGCTGATACTGTTAAGTTATTTGTGATAGATGGTCTATTAGGCAGTCGAGTTATGTTAGGTTTAAACTAAAGTAAGTTCTACCTTCTTTTTGTCAAGGTACATTTTGAACTTGGAGAGAATGTCCATGCCTAAAACACATGGTGTATATTTAATCATTTTTTCTCTCGTTTCAGGAGATGCGTCAGGAGGAATGCACACTACCTGAAAGCCACTGCCATAGGTTATCCTGTGCGAAGTGTCGTTTGAACCAAACGTTAGTTGGACTGGGTGGTTTATCATTTTGTTCTTGAATGTACCACCAAACCCAATGCTGCCTTTGAAGTACTCAGGAAGCATAGAGCAATCTATTCCAGTAAGCCCAGCTTCTTTCTCCGTGATCGCGGAGAAAACTGACCCTGTGTCAATTAGAAAACTGATGCCTCTACTACGATGAAGAGCAGGGACTTCAAACAAAACGGGTAATATTGGGCGTTTGTTAATTACAAAACCAGTGAATTTGAAGTTGCTTCCCTTCGATAAGATCGATCTTAGAAGAACATTGCTAATTGTTGTGAGTCTACGAATTCCACTATTGCGCTTCTCTTATCCTCTTTCTTTAGTGCTTTGCTTATCTGATCATAAGTGCTGCCGCATGCAACAACTTCTTTCTTCTGAATCGCAACCCACTGGTTATCGTATTTTCTTCTCAAATAAGCGTAATTAGTTTTGAACCATTCAAGGTTTTCTTTTGTGAGTCTCAACAGTTCGCCTTTCTCTCTATCCATACTTCTCACCTTTTAATTGGCATCTCACATTTTTCATACTGCGAATTTAAGCCTTATTGAACATATATTAATATTTGCGATATGCCCTTTAAACCTTCTCCTATACTTACCATTCAATCAATATGGTAATAAGGTTTGTAGAGTTTTCTTCTATAAGTAACTCAGGTTACCTGCATTCATATGAGTTTGTGATTGCACAATCACAACAACGAAGCGTCAGACTGAGATTTAATAGAGTCAGCAGTCGCAAACTTTGAGAATTGACGTGTGCAAAATATATGTGGTGCATTGAAGGGGATTTGAACCCCCGATCTTCCGCGTAGTAGACGGCTGCTACTGTCCAATATGCGAGCCTCTTTCCAGTTTCCACGGTCATTTCCGGTCTGTAGTAGCCTTTGAGTATCAGTTCAGCGTATAGCCTGCCTGATGCTATCACAAATAACTTAGCAGTGTCGTTTCTGATAATCGAACAGAATCGGCAGCATTTTTCATTATCGTGTTTGTAACAGTCACTCTTATGTCGAGTTGCTCAATCTGCGGTTGTTCTTTTTTATCGGTTTCGTCTATTATGAAGTGG
>CAZHWL010000142.1:0-2694 GCA_964536035.1 uncultured Candidatus Bathyarchaeia archaeon
TTATGTCTCACACTTTCGGTGTAAGTCAAAAGTTCTCTTATGTCAACCATCATTGACACCAAGGTTACTGTCAACAATGTTCTTGATCCAGCTATAACCTTTTGCGCACTCACAATCATTCTTTCGCCTTGTGGGAGAAGGTGATATATGGTGTTGAATAGTGATTCGTTCAATTATCACTCTTGCATGTTTTGGTTTGTTGGACAAAGCTTTGCTCCTTCACCAGATTCTACGCGCCTAATAGGGCGCTGAGGTTGTCGATACTTATGCTTACGCGATGAGCAGTGGCATTTGACCTGACTTGTATGGTCAACTGATCAAATTTCCAGATAAGAGTTGAGAAGCTAGCTCTAGATTTTAAAAAAGAGGGAAATCCACGTTATCTAGACGGCAAATGCTACGGTTTACTGCTTTTCCGTGTGTTGCCTTCTAAGGTTTTTCAATTACTGTTCTCGTCAAGATCACTATTTCCGTCACTTTTCCCTCTGTCACATTCACCGTTGCAAATGCCCTACCTGTTGTGTTCTGGCACAACGCGACTATTGCAGTTGTTGCTTTCATAGTCACAGTGCCGTCCGCTTCAACTGTAGTGTTGATGATGGGTCTTACGTCGGTGATGTTGTAACCATCAGCGAGCAACTTCTGTACGTCTGAGTCGTTTTGCGCTATGTTAATGACGTTGTCCTTAAACTCTTGGCTGACAGTGATAGATCCACCGCGTCCCCATCCATGTCCTCCTCCATGCCGTCCAAAACATGCAGGCGTACCATTGTAGTCGCCGCCGTAATCATACATAACGCTGGGCGTCATGGTTGTACCGTTTACTGTTCCGTTGGCGTATGCCATTACAGCGATTCCAGACAATACCGCTAGAATCACCACTGTTGAAATCATTAGAGTTTTGGTTTTTCTTTCCGTTTCAATCACCCTCCTTTTCTTTAAATTGCTTTCATCTCGCTTGAAGTGTCATGAACTATAAAGCGGTATTTCAGAATTAGACCCGATTTTATCCCCAATCTAACCATACTCCTGCCAGATCTGACGTGCTCGAGAAACGAGGAAGAGATAGCCATAAAATGAGAACTCGAAGGCGCTAAAGAAGACGAAGCTCTGAACAAGAGGAAAAGCCTGTCTCTTGACTTAACATGCTTTTCCGATTATGTCTGTGTCTGACTATTTTTGGTAGAATGTTGTTGACAATTCAGATTGATGACAGAAAGCTTTATCCCTATTTGTAGACTGTTGCCAACTTGGGGTTGTAATGATCTCTGTAAGGAGGACAGTGTGAGCATGATAAAGGATCTGACGCCATTCTGTTCGAAGAACGCTCTTAACATGAAGCGCTCGGAGATCAGAGAGCTATTGAAAGTCACGAGGCGGCCGGAGATCATTTCATTTGCTGGCGGGCTTCCCGGTCCAGAGACTTTTCCGGTCAAAGAGCTGGAAGATATCTCTTGTCAGGTGTTGCGCGAGAAGGGTGGTTTAGCTCTTCAGTACGGTCCAACTGAGGGAGAGTTGCCGTTCCGTGAGGAGATTGCTAAATGGTTGGGCCGCGAGAAAGCCGGAATAAAACCTGAGAATATCTTGGTCACTGCTGGGTCGCAGCAGGGTTTGGACATCATTGCGAAAGTGTTCCTAGACCCGAAGGACATTGTGATTCTTGAATTGCCTTCATACATCGGTGGACTTCAAGCCTTTGCAGCTTACCGAGCCAAAATGATCGGTGTTCCTCAAGATATGGAAGGAATGAGAACAGATCTGTTGGAGACAGTTTTGGAGAAGCTGGCGAAAAGGAAGAAAAAGCCGAAGTTCATCTATGTTGTTCCTGATTTCCAGAATCCTTCTGGAATGACAATGTCTCTGGAGAGACGCAAGAAGCTTCTGAAACTGGCCTATGAATATGAGGTTCTGCTAATAGAGGACAGTCCTTATCGGGATCTTCGATATGCAGGTGAGCCGGTTCCACCTATATACGGTTTAGACACGGAGGATCAAGTAATGGTTCTGGGCACCTTTTCCAAGATACTTTGCCCTGGTCTGAGGCTAGCTTGGATAATGGCTCCAACCACGTGGATGGATCGCCTAGTCGTAGCTAAACAAAGCATGGACTTATGTTCCCCAACATACACGCAACTAATGGTTTCTGAATACATGAAACGCGGTTTCCTATCAAAACAGATCGAAATCATCCGCAAAGTGTACGGAAAGAAACTCAAAGTAATGCTGGAGGCCTTGGAAAAGTACATGCCTAAAGGCGTGGAATGGTCCAAACCTGAAGGTGGCCTGTTCCTGTGGGTTCAGTTGCCTAAGAAGATGAGCGCCAATGAACTGTTTCCAAAAGCCATAGAAAACAACGTGGCCTACGTTGTCGGCTCAGCATTCCACTGTAACGGCAAAGGACAGAACACGATGAGGCTAAACTTTTCATTCTCGACAGAACAGCAAATTGACGAAGGAATCAAACGACTAGCTAGAATGATCAAAGAAAACATGTAACTACTTCTCTACTTACGTCTCGGTTTCTTTGCAACAAGGCTTAGTCACGATTGCTAAGCCTTAAGCACCATTGGCTTGCCGCAGCAGACTAGTGTCCCTTTTCCCGCTGTCAGAACTTTGACTTTGTTACCACATATTTCGCAGATATAGACCTCATTAATTTTCGTCATTTCTTTTCCTTTCCACTTTTTTGATATG
>CAZHWL010000143.1:0-2645 GCA_964536035.1 uncultured Candidatus Bathyarchaeia archaeon
GTTGCTGCTAGGACTAGCATTGATCCGTTTGAAGCTGTGAAGAAACTGAAAGATATTTTAAACGAGCGTCCTTACGAGTTTCGTTATCTGTTCCGAGTTATTCCTGTTGAAAGGGTTGTTCGAACTGACTTGGCGGAGATCGAGAAGGCAGTTGTAGAGCTTAGCGGGAAGATAGTTGAAGGTGAATGTTTTAGGATTACGGTTGAGAAGCGTTTCACTTCATTGTCTTCGCACGCGGTTATTGAGGCTGTTGCCAAGAACATTAAGAGACAGGTGAAGCTTGACAAGCCAGACAAGATCGTGCTCATAGAAATCGTAGGCGGCTTGACTGGCGTTTCAGTGTTGACGCCAAACGACGTGATATCTGTTTTAAAAGAAAAACTGCTCTAACCCTCAGTGATCTGCTGCCAGCAACGCCATTTCTTCTATAACGAGGTTGGTTAAGGCTTCTCTTCTGTTGCCTTTCTTTATGATCGTTTTAATTTCCATGTCCGAAATGGCAAAAGTTTCCTGAATCTTCTCTGTCTTTTCATCTGTCAACTCTAAAACTGTCTCATCTTCTTCCGCTTCGATTAACTCAGAAATCCTTGTCAAGAAGGACTTTACTTTTTCAGGGTTTTCTCCAAAAACTAGCAAAGCAATGTTTGTCGTGTCTCGTTTGATTCCGAGTTTCTCTGTGGCTTTCCGGATCTGCCGCTGTGCAGAAGCGTAGAGCATTGTCTCCATAGCTAAGGTTTTTGACAAGTTATCTCTGTTGCTGAAAGCTGTCAACGCGTTTATCGCTGCAAAATAGAGTTGCTGCCATGTGGCAACCAAGTCTGCGTTGAATACCTGAACTTCAAGGTCACTTGTTTTTTCTTTGTTGATTTTTTTGAGGAAGCTGTCTGTCTCTCGGATTTTGACGTTTCTGAATCCTGTTATTCCGACGTATTTCTGGAACTCGCTGATCGGCTTAATCAATGGTTTTGTTCCTCAAGTACTTCTTTCAGGAATCTGTCCACAAGCGATGCTGGTATTCCGGTTTTAACGAGTTTGTCTGTTTCCAGCTTTATCGGCGTGTTTGTTTCTCTGCATCTTTTCACGAGTCTTTTGATGGTTTCTCTAGTTTCCCATGGGAAAACTATCCATCGGCTCGTTTCCTTCTCATAGTAATCTGGTTTGATTATGCTCCATGGTTTGTAGTACACTGCGGCTGTTTTGGCTTCTGCGGCGCCTTGCTGAGTTATGTGGTCTTTGACGAGTTTGAGGCTTTTTCCTGTGTCAGCAACTTCATCCACTATCAGCACTCTTTTGTCTTTAACGGGAACAGAGACAGGTTGTGTCAGGATGGCTTCACGCTTCGTTTCAGCCACTCCCACATAGAACTCTGCTCTAACATTTGCTAGGTTTGAATTGTCCAGCAGATCCGAGAGGACACGGGCCGGGGGCCATCCGCCTCGGCAGACTCCAACAATTATGTCCGGCTTGAATTTGCTCTTCCGTATCTTATCTGATAGATCTAAAAGCATGGTGTATATTTGGTTCCATGAGGGGATTTCGAACTCCAGTTCCGTCTTCATTTTTTCGTTCTCTCTTGAAAGAAGGTGTGCAGTTGGGTTTTATAAAACTTAGAAAAAGAAAATTGGGGTTCGTGTTTATGCAAGCTTAACTTTGAGCCACTTTGGGCTTTCTCATGCCGTAGACTATTGCTCCGAGGCCTATGAATGTCCATCCTAAGCCAAACAGTAGCCAACCGTAAGCGTTCACCAGTGAGGCGTCAGCACTTTTTCTTTCGGCATCAGCTTGTGCATTGTAGTAGTTGGTTAATGCCATAGTTTGGTTCAGTTCAGCGTCTTCAATAGCGGTTCCGCGCTGGTCCCATGTGTCTAGTGCTTCGTCATACATGGTTTCTGCGTTCTGAAGGTGTGTCTTGGCCTCGCTGAAGACTCCTGTTTGGAAGATCTCCGTGCCTAAGGCGTATTCCATGTATGCTTTCTGCATCATGATATAGACTTTTGTTATTTCTGGTGGACCATACAATACTGACACTTGACCTAAGCCGCTACCAAATCCATCGATGTTGCTCAACTTTCTCCACAGTCTCAGGCAATCCAGATGGTCTTGTGAGAGTATCGCAAAATAGTGTCCATGTACTACTTGGTATTTGCCCATGATCTGATATGGGCTTGTGGAGCTGTTGGCATAATCGACGTATATCCAGTATTCATACGTCCATAACTCAGAGACTTCGGTTATTGGTGGTGTTACGTTGTAGAGGCTGAGAACTTGGGTCGTGCTTGGCATCATCTGCATTGGTGTTGCATATGTGTAGGTATAGTTCTTTCCCCAGTCAAAATATGCCCTTATTGCTGAGATGTTTAATGGGTCTGAAGCGTCATTTGTAATGCTAAAGGTGAAATTCCAGTATGTTCCTGCAAGATATCCTATAACGTCGTTTTCATAGTATTCATCTTCGCCTATGTAATCTGGTTCTACCCATGAATAGTTGTTTACATCAAATGCTCTTACTGGAGCTATGCTTGCTACTATAATTATCGACATCATTAGCAAACTTAAACTCAATGCAATTTTTTCTTTCATAATGTTTTTCTCCTCGACAGCCTAGCTGTTTCTGCATGAACCTTTATATTTCTTTTGATAATGAC
>CAZHWL010000144.1:0-2596 GCA_964536035.1 uncultured Candidatus Bathyarchaeia archaeon
ATACTTCGGATTCAGATTCTGTTTTCATAAACTTGTTATTCCTCCAGTTTCACTCTTAACACAGATGATTTGGATGGATACATCAAGAGAGCTTGAAGAGCTGCAGAATAGACGAGCAAGACTAGAAGAAGAATCGCACTCTCTGAACGATGAACAAAAAAGCTTGGAAGATCGAGTGAAGGTGCTTGAAGAGAAGATTGCAATAGAAGAACTTACTAAGAATAACAAAGTGACACGCGAGGAGATTTCCCAGTTAGAATCTACAATAAAAGCATTAGAGAACAAGCTAGTCGGAGGATTTCAACCATCAGAAGTCCCCGCTCGTATGACAGAAACACTGCCAGAGACAGAAGTTACTGAGCCAGCAGAAGAAGAAATCACATCAGAACTAGCCGACGCAACTGAATCTGAAGAAGAGCAAGAAGAGATCGTTACAGTAGCAGAACTTGAGAGTCCTACAGAACAGCAAGAAGAATTCGACGATGATCTAAAGATACGAAGTGACAAGAAAAAGCGAAAATTCTTCTAGAATCATAACCAAAAACAGAAGTATTTGAGTCTATAAGGAAATGCGAATATGGGAAGATATGTTACCATACGAAATGCAGACATACACATAGGCTTCATTATTCTGCTCTGTGTCATATTCTTGCTTTCAACAACTCTAGCCATGCTGTACTTCACCAAGACTATTGATCATCAAGCATCCATAATAACAAGTGGACAAGTACAAACTTATCTTGATGACCTATGTACACAAGTTGTCAGTAGCGAGGATTGGGGTAGCTTCAACACCTCTTCTGGCGACCATGTGAAGTCTTTAGACTTCTATCTGAGAAACGAAGGCAACATTGGAGTAAATGTTACATGGTTTGCTTCAGGTTTCACTTCATACAATGCTACAGAGATACAATTCGAAGCATCTTCATGGACATTGTATCTTGTCCAAGTGGACGGTGTCGAAACAAGAATCAAACCTGAAAATGCTACCGCTCCAGATAAACTGCATCTAGACCCGGCGCAAGTTGTGCACCTCAAATTCTACTTAACAGCCATCGATTCAAGTCCCCCAGGAAACATAGCATTTCAAACATTGCTCAACTCTAGAGACACCTAAAACACCGCAAATCAACAATTAGTATCTAATTGCCCAAGTGTGATTAATTGCCACTTTGACTCTGTAGCATGCTATTCCAGTTTCCTTTGGTGAACAGACTTGAACCTTATGGCTTCTGGTTCTCTTGAACATGATCCGTGGCGATCAGGATTTCGGTCGCATGCGGGAATAGATTGCTATCACTAGTTCCTAGCGGGCGTTAAGAAAAAGAGGGATTGCGCAGGCGACGTCTCCTTGGAAGTGTTAGTCCAAGCTGTATGACGACTCCACATGAATAATCGAACGCCGTGAGAGGTAAAATTGTGGATATCTTGATTAAGTTTGAGGCTTTTTTGTGTTCTGTCTTTTTTTGTTCGTTGACGGTAAGGGGAAAAGTCTACAAGTCTGTCTTTGCTTACAAAGAATCGTAGGTAAGGTGAGGATGTCTGCGCGAGTTCATATTGTTTTCTCGTTTAGGAAGAACGGATTCAAACTTTGTTAATCTTCATGACGCTGGCAGGTTGGACATAGTTTATGAGTGCATAGTTGCCAGTCTGTTTCTTTCTCATGCCATCCGCAAAGACGTAGTCTTCCACGCGGTGCTTAATGGTCCGCCGAAACCGCCTGTTCATATCGAAATTGACGGGTCTACACTTTACGATGTTCGCACCGATCAGCAAACGTGGACACGAATTTTCAAGAATGTTCTCTACGGCAAAAGACATCCTGGTATAGCTGTGAACGTGGTGGGTTTTGAGCCTTTACTAAAAGCCAAGGCAGAAACAAATGTAGTCTACATCCTTGAAGAAGGTGGAAGAGATGTCGCTGAAACTTGCCTCAAATCGGATTCTGTCTTCATTTTGGGTGATCACGTGGGACTGCCGAAGACCGTTGAAAAATTCGCTCTCCGTTACGGCGAGAAGATAAGCTTGGGGAAACGGCCTTACCTTGCGGCTACGTGTGTCTCGATTATTAACTACAATTTGGACAGGTTGCAGAAAGAGCAATAACCGTTACTTCGACGTTGCCTTTGCACAAAAACAGAGTGACGATTCTATGCACTTGGTTTTTTGATTGATATTTGCTTATTTCTGATATTTATTTGGGCTTAACAACGCTTTTAGCCGAATGTTTGATCTTCTAAACCTGTGATTAACATGGCGGAACGTAAAGCCAAACGTGATGAAACTGGTACCGAGTTTGGTCCTGAAGAAGCAAACTTTGTTATGGAGTCGGCGAAAGTCGAGGTCGGTTCTGGCTACGCTCTTTCGGTGCATTATGATGAACATGAGAAACCGGTGATTGACGTAAAGACTTATGGCACGGTGGACATTGACAAGATTCAGAAGGAAATAGAGCGGATCTTTCCGGAAGGGAGAATAAGGAATATGGCTCAGCCGGAACCTGTGACAATCGTTAAGAAAGAGAAGAAGAAACGAAGAAAATAGCCCGTTTTTTCTCGCCCAAAATTCTGCTTCGCGATACGAGATTAAAACCAAA
>CAZHWL010000145.1:0-2578 GCA_964536035.1 uncultured Candidatus Bathyarchaeia archaeon
TCCACGTCGACCTTGAGCTGATCCTGCATTATCACTAAACCATCATCATATACAACGTCCATCGCAAGTCCGCTTTCAACAGGTTTTATTCCGAGCTTTGACAAGACGCTTGCGAGCTTTTCATCAATGATCTCGCCTTTTCTGACGACAAGCGTATCTTTGCTTACCCACACGCTTCCTGATTCGATTCTTGTAGGTAAGCCAACGGCGTTTAGCTGGCTTATGATGGGTCCCGGTGTTTGCGCAGTGTTTCCAGCGGGAACCACGACGTCGAAAGCCGCTATGTCGCCTGATTTGGCGGATGTCTTCACTTTGCCTCTCTCTAGAGTGAGGGCTAGTTTGAACGGGTTTAAGTCGGTGAATAAGTAAACGTTTGATCCGATGAGATGTTCTTTGATTTTTTTCAGATCAGGTTTATCTTTACAGTTTTCAATCGCCAATCTCATCAGCGTGTTCTTGATAACTCGCATGTAAACTTGGCCGGCTAGGTTTTTCTTGAAGGCTTGCAGTTGCGCTGCTCTGACCTTCTGCAGGTTGGCAATGCCAACGATCTTGTACTGGTTTATCAGTTTACCTATTTCTTCGACTGCGTCGATTTTTTGCTGCAAAACTTGTTCAGATGGCATTGCATATTCCCTCTTACGGCCTGACCCTCACGGGTGCTCCCATGGATGTTTTGATGCTGATGAACCTGATGTTCTTCATGCCCTTCTTGAGCTTGCCTTCCAACACCCTCAGAACTGTCTGGATGTTCTCAGTAAGTTCTTCTTCTTTCAAGTCTTCTGTGCCAATACGGCACTGAATGATTGGTTGACTGCGCGTTCTGACTATGACGGTCTTGCGATGCTTCGTCATCAAAGGAGCAATGTCTATTGATGGAGGAACAGGAATAGGCATCTTCCCACGTGGACCCAGAATCGGGCCCAATATCTTGCCCACAAGCTGCATGGAAGGCGCTTCAGCTATGAAGAAGTCATACTCATTAGCTATCTTGCGCAAATCACGTTTCTTGCCTGCCAAGCCTTCCAGTTCGGCCCTTTCAACAACAAGATCCGCATTTGCCTTTCTTGCTTTCAGAGCCAACTCGCCAGAAGCAATGACACATATCTTATTCTGCTTAGCAGGCGAAAAGGGCAATTCCACGATCTCTTGAATCTTGCCCTCAGCCGACTTCATATCGATGTCTTTGAGACGCAGAACCAACTCTATAGATTGGTTGAATTTTCTCTTTTCCGATTTTTCCTTTACTTCTTTGACTGCCGCAAGTATGGTTTTTTGGTCTAAGGGCATTTTAGAGGCCTCGTGCCATTGAGGGAATGGAATGCAGTTATAAAAATATTCTCTTATGTTTAACTCTTGCTAAATATGGCGTCATGCTTTCCTTCGTCAATCTCTTTCTGCACTTCGCGTGGATCTTTGCCTTCAGCCGTGGCTCCCATGCTTACACATACGCCCAGAATCTCTTTTGAAGCCCCTTTCAGGTCTTTCGCCAATAGTTCAGGACGCTTCATTTTGGCTATGCGCACGATTTGGTCTATGGTGAGGTTTCCGATTTTTGCTGAATGCGGTGTTCCAGAGCCTTTTTCGACTTTCAGCTCGCTTACGATCAGCGCTGACGTCGTTGGTGTTCCAATGTTGACTTCAAAAGCCTTTGTGTCCGGGTCAACTATGACTTTGACAGGAACCTTCATTCCTGAATAGTCTTTTGTAAGCTCGTTGATCCTGTTTACGATCATCATTACGTTTACGCCTAAAGGACCTAAAGCAGGGCCTAATGGTGGACCAGCGTTTGCTTGTCCTCCGCTCACGAGCAATTCTACAGTTTTCTTTTCTGTCATTTTATTCTTCACCACTTTTTTCTTCTCTTGATTTTTCAACTAGCTTAACATAGTCCGAGTTGACAGTTATGGGCAACGTGAATGTTGCTTCAAGCAACTCTAGCGTTACTTCCGCTTTGGATTTGTCAATACGAGTTATTTTGGCGCGCATACCTTTGAACGGCCCGCCTGTCACTTCAACTATGTCATTTTCATGCAATTCTTCAATTATGGGTTTTCTGACAACATATCTTTCGATCTCAGAAAAGCTCACGATCCCCGGAATCCTTGAGCGCACATGTTTCACGCCCGCAATGGCTTCTTCGACAAAATGTGGACCGTCAGCTTCTATGAAGACATAGCCTCTCAGTGTTTCGGGCACAAGAATGGCTTTCACTGGAATCTTGGTCATCTCAACCTTCGCGGTTATAAGTCTTGCCACATTTTTTTCTTGTCCAGTTGTTGTCTTTATGGCAAAGATTTTTGCGGCTGGCTCAGGGGTTGTCTCCAAGCTCTTTCCCTTCTAGACCTAGCCTGTTTGACCAGGTTGCAGAACCGCAGATATTAGTTTGATAACAAAGCCTATTACGCCAATTGCGCCTACGCCCAAGAAGCATATCTTTACTGATAGCCAGAGCTCCTCTCTTCCAGGTTTTATGGCAAGCTTCAAGGTTCTTCCGCATTGAGCTAGGAATGATCTTACGCCCATTGTTGGTCGCACACTCAACATTTCATATCGGATATAAACATTGCTGTATCCG
>CAZHWL010000146.1:0-2562 GCA_964536035.1 uncultured Candidatus Bathyarchaeia archaeon
GAAGAAGAGAGAGCAGAACACCGTTCAAATCGAGAAAATGCTGGAAGTAATCAAGACTCAGTGAAAAGAAACGTGCAAAAAATCTATCTCACTATTTTCAAGACGTTGATATTTGTTCCTTAATGTGGTTCACGAAAACTGGCGAAAGATGATAATTTCTGCTCTTCAAGTGCGGGAAATACTTCTTAAAGGCAGAGTAGTATGTAGATTTTGGGAGTGCACTTGCCAAGGTCTGGGTTGAGACCCGCTGAAAAAGTGAACACTGCAATCTATATGTCAGATGTTTGCGTACGCGTCTGTGCCGATTCCATCAAGGATGAAAATCCCATGGTCAGCGAAGAAGAACTCGTGGAGCGTGTTAGAGAGAGAATAAGTTTTGGTAAGAGAAGCCAACGCGAGGTTTGGAATCTGAAGATTTTGAAGAAAAAGGGAAAGTGAGCCTACAGAGAATTATGATTCAATCGGTTGATTTGATTGTTTCACAACTCGGCATATTGGACAGTATCGTTCCAGATTTTCGGTTCCTGCGCAGACATCACATATTGGTTTGCCACAGTTTTGGCATATTTTGTCTCCAATCACGGGTTTGCCGCATATTACGCATGGTTCTTCTGCGAGTTCGAGGCTTATTGTTGCCTTGACCTTGTGATCGTGGGCAATTCCAACTCCCTTTGCCATTGCGGGGATGCTGAAATCTACAGCGTTTAACCATTCAATTACGCTGTCGTCTACTGCCACTATGCCGAGAGTCAAGATTCCTGTTGCTTGAATCCTTTTTTTCCTTTCAGACGACATCCGTATCGGGCTCCGATTAGGTTAATCTCTATTCCCTCGAGTAGGCATATTTTACTTTCGGTAATGTTTTTCTGTTTATATTGCAAAAAAGAAAACTGTATGTCATTTTAGGAATGCGGCAATTTTCTTATTTGTTAAAGAACAGCGAAGTTTGAACAAAATATAAAAGGAGGTGTTTTTGTGAGACTAAAAATCATAGCGCTAGTTTGTTTGGTCGTCTTCGCTGCTTTTGCCATGTCCTTTTCGCTGGGCGTTGCGAGCAATCATAGCAAAACAAGCGTTGACTTCGCTCTTTCACGGAGCATTGTGCAAGCAGGCGATAATGGGACGCTCTTTGAACCAAACGGGCCGATAGATACTCCCGGAGCTCCCGGGGTTTGCTAACAGGTGAAAAGGCTTAAAATTCAAGGAGCATCAAGTGTGAGTTAAGGCGGGTCTGATGCCGAAACAATTGAAAGCTGTCGATGTCAAGATATTGCAAACGCTACGGGAGATTGGTCCGAGAAATCTCTCAAACGTAGCAAGAACGGTTGGAATATCCCGCGAACAACTGGAGTTTCGAATAAAACGCATGCGGTCAGATCCCAATTTTTTCTTGAGAATACACACGTCTGTCTATCACACCAATATTGGTCTGAGAAAAGCTGTTGTTTTCTTTGAGGCTGTTCCCGGTAAGGAGCAATTGCTTTTTGATTGTTTGACGGTTAACGGGTTTTGGCTCTACATCTGCAGATCTTACGGTACAGAAGAAGGTTGCACGGCTATCTACGCTGTCCCAGTTGAACACTGCAACGAGCTTGAAGAGTTTGTCCATGAACTGAAACGTTTGGAAGTGGCTAAGAGCGTTCAGGTTTACTGGTCCACATGCTTTCAGGGTGGACGAATAACTTCTGACTGGTTTGACAGTGAAGGAGACAAGTGGACATTCAAGTGGACTGACTGGATCAAGGAAGTCAAAACACAGAAAACCGATTTACCCTACACGCTGGTAGAATCCAAGTCCTATAGCAATCTTGCAGACGAAATTGACATCAAAATGCTAGAAAAGCTGGAGGAAGACGCAACAAGATCCATGGTTGAAGTTGCGAAGAGCTTGGGAATCAGTCCTCAGTTGGCGCGTTTTCACTACGTAGAGCATCTGGTAGCGAAAACTCTTGTGGAAGGCTACGAAGTCTTTGTCATGAGATATGGCGTTTCTCCTTCCATGATGGTCTTCTTTGTGATATCCTTCCATGATTATGAGAGGTTCGCCAAGTTTGCGAGATCTCTGCTTGACAAGTTCTTCATCATCACAATGGGAAAGAATCTAGGCAAAAATGCTCTCATCGTAGAAGTCTTTCTCCCAATAGAAGAATTTCGAAATTTCGTAGACACTCTGTCGACGATGGCCAGAATCGGGCTTGTGCGCAGTTACATGCATATCATACAAGATCTAAGGATAAGATGTCGCCAAACCATTTCGCCACCGCTTTTCAACGGCAAAAACTGGGTTTACGACCACAAAAAACACATGGAAACGCTACAACAAAAAGTCACAGATTATGTCTATCAAACTACTTGACTTTCTCGACCAGCGAAGACGACTGAAACACGTTCTGAGAAACCAAAAAATCAACAAAAACATTTTTCCTTTTAAAACGGTGACCTCCTGCAAAGTCTTCAGAAAACGCAAGTGAGACTCCTAAAAGAAACTCGTTAAGTTAGGAGGTTTGTTGTAGACGGGCGCAGTGGGATTTGCGACCTCCACTTGGGGGAGAGATGTCTCCA
>CAZHWL010000147.1:0-2542 GCA_964536035.1 uncultured Candidatus Bathyarchaeia archaeon
TTGTTGCGCTCGATGTGAATGGAAAGATTACCTTGCTTAACCGGAAAGGATGTGAAATTCTGGAATGCACTATTGAAAAGGCGCTTGGGAAGAGTTGGTTCGACACTTTTATACCTGCCAGAAATCGACATCAAAACAGTGAGATATTCCAATCCTTAATGAACGGTGAGCTTATTGTCGGGAGTCTTGAATACAATGAGAATCTGGTTTTGACACTGAGCGGCAAAGAACGTCTAATCGCTTGGCATAACGTCGTTATACATAATCCCTCAGGACAAATAATTGGTACATTGAGTTCAGGAAGTGATATAACTGGACTGAAGCAGGCTGAGAAAGCGCTCTACGACAGTGAATCTCGCTTTCGTCGCATCACTGAAAACATGTTAGACATAGTAAGCCAAACTGACATGTCAGGCATCTTCCAATATGTTAGTCCATCTACAAAACGCGTTTTAGGTTATGAAGCCGAAGAAATGTTGCGGAAATCGATTCTCGATTTTGTGCATCCAGGTGATGTAGCTAAGGTGACTAACGCTATTCAGGAATCGGTCAATGCTTGTTCATGGGGAAAAATGGAGTTTCGTTACAGGCATGCCGACGGTCATTACTTATGGCTGGAAACTATTGGCAATTTCCTATGCAATGATAAAGGCAAACCCGTAGGCGCTGTTTTCAACTCTAGAGATGTTACTGAAAGAAAACAAATGGAGATAAAGCTGCAACATACAACAAAGAGACTTGAAACATTGTTGACAACAGCTAGTGAAGGAATAGTCACTGCCGATGTAGCAGAAAACATCACTTTTGCAAACAAGGCATTCGCCGACATAGTGGGCTACGAAGACAAAGAACTTGTCGGCAGAAATTTCAGACAGCTTCTCGATGAAGAAGGCTTCAAAAGAATAAAAGAGGAAACCGAACTGAGACAGAAAGGAGAAACAAGCCGATATGAACTCAGATTTTATCGCAAAAACGGTGAATATCGCACTGTCCAATTGTCTGCATCACCCTTATGGAATGATGTCGGAACCTATGTTGGTTCGTTGGGCATCGTAACAGACATGACTGAAAGGAAATATCTAGAACAGGCACTCCAAGAGAGCAATACTCTTCTGAGGCAAATCACGGATAACATGTTTGACATGGTCAGCTTGACAGACGCAGAAAACATCTACAGATACGTCAGCCCGTCTGCCAAAAGAACCTTGGGGTATGAACCAAAAGACTTGTTGGGGAAAACCATTTTCGATTTCTTGCATCCGGATGATTGCAAGAGAGTATCGGAAGCAGTTGAAGCAACCACAAGAACCCGATCATCAGGAAACATAGAATATCGGTATAGACACGCTGACGGTCATTATTTATGGCTAGAAGGTGCAAGCAACATCATACTTGATGACAAAGGACAAATCATTGGAGCTGTACTCAGTTCTCACGATATAAGCGAACGCAAGAGAATAGACGAAGAGCTTCAAAAATCACAACAGAAATTTGAAAAGCTGTTTGACAGCAATCCCGAAGCAGCAGCGTTTGTCGATGCGAACGATCATGTTCTAGAGATTAACCCTAGATTTACCGAGGTTTTCGGATATTCGTCGGAAGAGGCGAAGGGAAAAGCGCTTGATGATTTAATCGTGCCAGAAGAAAAAAAAGAAGAAGCAAGGACATTAACTAAAGAGAGTCTGTCGGGATACGTCTTCCACGAAACAGTAAGAAGAACCAAGAATGGGTTGCAGATTCCTGTGTTTATGTCTGCAGCGCCGATCACTATTGAGAATCAGCTTACGGGTTGTGTGGTATCGTATAGAGACATTACAGACCGCAAGGATATGGAGGAACGACTCCGAGTATCTGAAGAAAAATTCAGGGGCATAGCGGAAAGAAGCTTTGACGCAATCGCCATTGTTGACATGAAAGGAACCATTACCTACGCTTCTCCATCAGTGGGAAAAGTTCTGGGGTATCCTCAAAATGAAGTCATGGACAAGTCTTTTTTGGAGTATTTCTCGCCAGCTAAGCTTTCTGATGCAACACAGCTGTTCGCAGGTCTAGCGCAGGGCAAAAACCTTGAAGGACTACAGCTGGAACTCTCCAAGATAGATGGAACCATGGCTACTGTCGAAATCAACGCCTCTCCAATAATTCTGAATGGTGAGGTCGCAGGTATTCAAGCAGTATTCCGAGACATCACTGAACGCAGACGAATGGAAAAAGCCTTGATGGAAAGTGAAGAGAAATATCGTCTCATTTTCGAAAATGTGAACGATGTCGTATTCGCCTACGATTCTGAGTTTGTGGTTCTTAGCGTATCCCCATCTGTAGAGAAAACCCTAGGGTACAAACCTGAAGAACTTGTGGGGAAGAAGGTTCAAGAATTGAATGTCCTCGCGCCAGAGAGTCTGGAAACTGCAAGTAAGAATGCCTTGCACGTTCTTGAAGGCGAACGAATAAGTCCATCAGTGTACGAGTTCGTCAAGAAAGATGGAACTAAAGGCTTCGGAGAAATCACTAGTTCTCCGCTGATTCGCGAAGGCAAAATCAT
>CAZHWL010000148.1:0-2513 GCA_964536035.1 uncultured Candidatus Bathyarchaeia archaeon
GCACCAGAAGACAACCTCAGAAAGCATTTAACCAACCGCACATAAACGTGTATTGCCCATGGAGGAAAAATCGACGACTTCATCCAAGATAGCTGAAATCCTAGAACTTCTCAGCGATGGCAAATGGCGTATGCTCGAAGAGATACAGCAGAAAACGAAGGTGGACCGAGAGCAAATACAGCAAATCATAGAGTTCCTGAAAGAATATGATTTCGTAGTCTTGGATGAAACGGAAAAGAAGATACGTTTAAACAAGTTGGCTCAAAAGTTTCTCACGCAGACGGCTACTGCATGAGGGATTTCAGACCCCGATAGGCCTTCAAAAACCGTCTGCCCTTGTCAGTGACTTCAAAAAATCCGTCCTCGGAACCGTTTTCGTGGTTCACGGTTCTCAAGAAGCCCTGTTTCAACAGAAAATGTGAGTAGGACTTCAGCTGTTTGAAGCTCAGGTTGCAGTGGTACATCAGATGGGTCTTCTTAGCACCGCCAACAGAGGCGTTTAAAATATCCGCAATGATATCTAGACGACCGCGATGGTTGTTGCTAGCGTCCTCTGCATTGCGAATCAATAAATTCACCCACATAGCCTGCTGAAAGGCTATTACAGGTCTCCCTTCTCCCAGAAATAGAAGCGGCAAACACTCATTTAAACGTTCTCAAAACGTGCAAGATGCGATAAGACTAAGCTGAAACAACAAAAAGTGAGGAGAAATTGGCAACTGAATCCTAGAGGGCGCGAAGTTTTTTCAGAATTTTCTCGCTGTCCGCGTTTTTATTCATGAAAACGCTGATTTTGTTTTCCTCCAAAGTGAAGGATAGCATCTTCACGTTCTTTCCTTCGACAGCTACATTCTTGGATTGGCCCAAGTCAAACAGTTCTGAAAGCGCCTGACCGGCATCTATTGAAGAGGACGAGATGATGGCGTAGTCTATTATTTTGGTCGGGTCTTTGAGGTCTATTGACGCTGAACTGGAGTTCCGTAAGATGTAACCTACGACTCCTTCGTAGTTCTTTATGTCTTCCAGCCGCGTTCGAATGTTGTTTGCAGTTGTCGCCTCTTCTACAGCTGTGATCGGCTCAGTCAGAGCCACAACGTGTTGTACGTCCTTTCTTTTCTTAACCATGTTAATTCCTCCGCTATTCAATCACTGGCTTGACTCTGACCAGTTCGCCTTTTCTGATTTCAAGCGCGTTTTGAACCTTCTCAGGCATCTGCACGATTCCTTTTCCTTCAAACTTGGAGTCCTTAATCGGCTTGACTTTGACCCGCGTTGACTGTCCGCCAAAAGTCTCAATCTCAACCTCTTCAATTTTTCTATCTTCATATAGTTCCTGCCACTGGAGCAACGTTTCATTGTCGATGCGCACGGTGTCAGATGGAACCAGCAATCCTCCGATGTTTTCAACTATGAGCTGGTTGATTTGTGGCTCGGGCAGTGTGAGCTCAGGCTTTGTTTCTGGCTCTAGGATTCGTGTAGGTCTTTCTGGTTTAGGTTCCTCTGTTGGTTTTGCCATAGTTTCGGGTATATGGATTTCAGGTCTAGGTTCAGGTTCTCGCGACTCGTTTTTGAGGGGGGCAGAACTGATCTTCTCCACCAGCTTGAGAACCGTTGGAACGAGGACACGAGTGATCGTGTTCACGTAGTTCTTGTCGGCGTTCGCCATTGTGACTGTGACAAGGTAAAAGCCGTTCATGCAACAGACATTTACTCTTCCCTTGCTACTCTCAAGGGTTATGCCTTCAATGCCTCCCAGTGCTTCGGCTTTTTCAAGTATTCCGTCAAAAGAGTCTATGACGCGGACGATGTTTTTTTCGGGAGTGTTTTCATCTCCAGCGACTATTTCGCCATCTTCTCTGAATATGAATGCGTTCTTGATGTCTGGACAGAGATTCTGAATCTCGTTCAGAGTTGTTTTAAGAGCAAAGGAGTAGATCTCGCTATCCATGTTTTCACATCCATCTTGCATGTTTTTGTCCTAAGATATTTTGAAAAGTATTCGTTCTGGAACGCCGTTGCTTTCCACGACGAGGTATTTCAAGCCTTCAGTGTCGCCGATCTGGTCCAACCATTTCAGCGCTTCACGCGCCTTCTGCAGTATAAGTAGTCTTTCTTGGTGGCTTCGCACGACTTCTTCTATGGCTGTGAGCTCGTGAAAGGGGTTAGCGTCCAAGACTATGTTCAGGTTGCCGATGGATATTTCTCCAAGGCTTTCAGATGTAGCTTTCTTGCCTGCGAGTTTCATGACGACTTCGTGGATTTTCTTGGACTTTTCAGCCAAGGCTCTGATGTCATCTAGTCTTCGCAGGTATTCGCCTAGCGTGCTCTTTGTATCAGAGATTTCTTTTTCCAGTGTTTCAGCTATTTCTTCGGCTGATGCATATTCCTTTATTTCTACGACCATTCATGGAACCTCCAGTAGGAAACAATAGAGGGAAAGTGGAGAGGATTTTTCACCCTACCCCCAATCTCAACGAACAAAAGGGGAATTTATGAGGTTGGAGCAACCGCGG
>CAZHWL010000149.1:0-2488 GCA_964536035.1 uncultured Candidatus Bathyarchaeia archaeon
TATTTAGTTAACTTTTCCGCACTCTAACATGGGAATGATTATGGCAACCAAGCCCAATAAGACACTTGATTGTCTAGGTCTCTACTGTCCTGAGCCTGTCTTCAAAACCAGAATGGAACTGGATGAGTTGAAGAAAGGTGAAATCCTCGAAGTTTTGGCAGACGATCCAGCTGCTGAAGAGGACATACGCAGTCTCGTCAAGAACCTAGGCCATGAACTTGTGAGCGTGAAGAAAGAAGGAGAAAAGGTTCACATATTAATCAAGAAAACAAAATAGGAGATGAAAAAAGAATGTCAGGAAAAAAGAAAATACTGTACATCCAAACAAGCGGAGTTGACCAACCGGAACGAACATACGCGCCATTCATACTGGCCACAACAGCAGCAATGATGGACATCGAAGCCACAGTGTACTTCATCATAAAAGGAATAACGCTCGTCAAAAAAGGAGAAGCAGAAAAAATCAAACTCGGCAGCTTCCCCTCACTCAAAGAAGTGATGAACCAAGCAGTAAAGGCCGGAGTAAAACTCGCCGTATGCGAGCAAAGCTGCAACCTGCTCGGAATACCGCGTGGAGACTTCACACCTGAAGCAAAAATCGTCGGTGCGGCCACACTCAACGACCTCGCACTCGAAGCAGACGCTGTTCTCAGCTTCTAAGTGAAAAAACAATGCCAGCAACAAAACGTATCTACATGGATCATAACGCAGGGAAACCTGTAGACCCGCGTGTCACTGAAGCAATGTTGCCCTACATGAGCACTTACTATGGCAACCCCTCATCACTTTACACATTCAGTCAAGAGTCACGGAACGCACTCGAAGAAGCCAGAGCCAAAGTCGTGGAGCTCATAAACGCAGAAAAGAAAGACTCGATCATATTCACTTCAGGCGCAACCGAAAGCAACAACCTGGCTGTCAAAGGGTTAGCCAACCGCTACAAGGATCGTGGAACTCGCATCCTAACGTCAGCAGTGGAGCACATGTCTGTCGTTAACCCATGTAAATACCTTTCAACGAAGGGCTTCGAAATAGTTTTTCTCCCTGTCGATCAGTACGGGTTTCTGAACTTAGAAAGCTTGGAGAAAGAGCTCACAGACAAAACCGTCTTGGTCACAATAGTCTACGCAAACGGGGAAATCGGAACAATCGAGCCCATAAAGGAAATCAGCCAAATAGTACACGGAAAAAACGCCTACTTACATGTTGACGCCACAGTTGCAAACGGCCAAATCCCAATAGACGTCAAGAACGAAGGAATAGATCTGCTCACGTTGTCATCCAACGACATGTATGGGCCAAAAGGAGTAGGTGCGCTCTACATAAAAGAGGGAACCCGCTTGGAGCCCTTGCTTCACGGAGGCGGACAGGAACGAGGCCTACGATCTGGAACAGAAAACGTTCCAGGCATCGTCGGTTTTGGGAAAGCTGCAGAAATAGCTCGAAAGGAAATGCGCTCGGAAAGTGAACGCTTGATCAAGCTCAGAGACAGATTAATCAAGGGCTTATTGGAACCGATTCCCTACTCGTACCTGAATGGTCATCCAACGAAGCGACTGCCTAACAACGTGTCAGTTCGTTATAGCTTTATAGAGGGTGAATCGATGCTGCTCAGCCTTGACTTGATGGGTGTGGCTGCTTCTTCGGGCTCTGCATGTACGGCAAAAACGTTGGAGCCTTCTCATGTGCTGCTGGCAACAGGACTAAAACACGAGGAAGCACACGGTTCACTCATGTTCTCGCTTGGCAGACAAAACACAGAAGAGGAAGCGGATTACGTAGTAAGCTTAATGCCGGGTATAGTTAAGAGATTAAGGGCAATGTCGCCGTTAACTCCTAAGGAGCTGAATATTTGATGTATACTGAAAAAGTGATGGATCACTTCAAGAATCCTCGGAACATGGGCGAAATTCCAGACGCAGACGGCGTAGGCACAGTTGGCAATCCTGTTTGCGGAGACATGATGACCATCTACATAAAAGTCAAAGACAACCGAATAGAAGACATCAAATTCAAAACCTTCGGCTGCGGAGCAGCAGTAGCCACCAGTAGCATGGTCACCGAAATCGCCAAAGGAAAAACACTTGAAGAAGCCATGAAAATCACACGTGCAAGCGTAGCTGACTCGTTAGGCGGCCTTCCCCCTGTCAAGATGCACTGCTCCAACCTAGCCGCAGACGCCTTACACGCCGCAATAGAAGATTACAGCAAGAGGCAGAAAGAGGTGAAAAAATGAAACCCCAATTCGTCCGATGCGAACAATGCAAAACCGAAATCCCATCAGAAACATGCAAACTAGCCGCCTACAGCACGACGATCGATGGCAAACCATACATTTTCTGCTGCGAGTCCTGCGCAACACGCTACAAACAGAAAAAACGCGGAACAAAATAGATCGTAAGCCGGTCTAAATGTCCCATTATTCTTGCTGACAATGTGAACAGACGTAGGAAGCAGTGCTTCCTGTTCTGATCTTCTCAATAGTAGT
>CAZHWL010000150.1:0-2363 GCA_964536035.1 uncultured Candidatus Bathyarchaeia archaeon
CTCACAGCCGCTTTCAGCTTATCCCAAGCTATCTTACCATCCTCAACCATCCTTGGCAAGTTTATCGAACCCAAATTGCATGACTCATAAGGTAGAAGCGGCTGTTCCCCGCAGGGGTTGGTCGACTCTATTCTTCCTATTTCAGGGGTCGGGTTGCGCCTGTTGATTTCGTCGATAAAAATGACTCCTGGGTCTCCGCTTTGCCAAGCTGATCTCGTCATCAGGTTCCAGATGTCTTTTGCTATGAGTTTGCCTGTTTTTTCTTTGTTTCGCGGGTTGACTAGCCAGTGCTCGCTGTCTGTTTCAACTGCTTTCATGAACTCGTCTGTTGCGGCTACTGATATGTTAAAGTTAGAGAGGAATCCTGGCTGCTGTTTTGATGTTATGAAGTCAAGAATGTCGGGGTGATCAACTCTTAGGATTGCCATCATGGCGCCCCGTCTTTTTCCGCCTGCCTTGATGATCTCAGTGGACACATCAAACACGCGCATGAAGCTTAGTGGGCCTGAGGCTATGCCTTTTGTTGATCTGACAATGTCGCCTTTCGGTCGAAGATGGGAGAAGTCGAAGCCTACTCCTCCGCCTGTTTGTTCAATCAGCGCCATGTTCTTCACGGCAGTGAATATGCTTTCCAGTGAATCTTCGACTGGCAGAACGAAACATGCAGACAGTTGCCCGAGATGAGTGCCTGCATTGAATAAGGTTGGGGAGTTTGGGATAAATTCAAGCCGTGTCATCATATCGTAGAAAGTTTTCTCGCTCTTTTTCTGGTCTTCATTGTATTTCTTCTCTGAAGCGGATACTGCTCTTGCGACGCGTGTAAACATTTCAGCAGGAGTTTCTATGATTCGTTCATTCATGTCTTTCAGAAGGTATCTTTTCTTCAGAACCTCGAAGGCGTTTACGGTAAGTTTTGGCTCTTCTATTCCAAGCGTTTCTCTCAGATTTCTTATTTCTTTTTTCTTCTCCCGATAAGTCTGATATTCTTCAGCAACTTTGCTGAAACCTTCTCCCTTCAGCACTTCGATTACAGCGTCTTGTGCGTCTTCAACGGAGGGAGCTACTTTCGCAAATTTGGCTTCTAGAAGCTTCACTACTTCCCTTGTCAAATCGTCGGCTCTTCCGCCGTCTTCAAGTTCCACTGCAATCAGAGCCCTTTGGATGGCGTCTCGAATATGACTAGAATCAAAAACTACTAGTCTGCCATCTCTCTTGCGTATCTTAGTTATGGACATGACTATCAATTTGAGTTTGGTTTGATGTTGATAATTAAAGTTTTGAAAGACCCATGTAAAAGCCTATCTTGTCAGCCTTTCTTGGCAAATTGGTCTTTGGATGCGCCACAAACGGGACAGACCCAATCTTCAGGCAGCTTTTCAAATGGCGTGCCCGGTTGTACACCATGTTCAGGGTCACCTGTCGCAGGATCATATACATAACCACATACAAGACACTCCCACTTGTCCATCAGCTCATCACACTTCTTCAAGCAAAATCTTATCAACGCTGTATATTTAAGGTATGTCATAAAACCGATAATAGGTTCCCTGAAACAGATATGATCAATTGGTGGTTCGCAAAAGTCATGCCTGAACTCCCTGAAATAACGGTAATAGCAGGTCAAATGAATGAGACAATAAAGGAAAAGCGAATAGCAGATGCTGACATTAAACAGCCAAAGAACCTCAACATACCTGTAAAAGATTTTCTCCGAAAACTGAAGGGAAAAACTGTAAAAGGCGTCTCAAGTAAAGGCAAATGGCTGTTCTTGGCGCTTGATTCGTCATACGATTTGCTCATTAATCTCGGAATGGGTGCAGAGATTCTCTACTTTAAACCAGACCAGAAACTTCAGGAAAACGCTCAGTTCAAACTAAATTTCTCTGACAAGACAGGTTTCACAATACATTTTTGGTGGTTTGGCTACATTCACCTTGTTTCAGAAAAAGAAAAGTCCAAACACAAACTAACAGGACAGTTGGGTATGCCGCCAACTGATGAGAAGTTCACTCCAGACTATTTCAGAAAATTATTGGCCAGCAAAAAAACTGGAGTGAAGAGCTTCCTGCTTGACCAGAAGAATGTAGCAGGGATTGGCAATGTTTACATCCAAGATATTTTGTTCAAGGCAAAGCTTCATCCAAAACGCAAGATCTCAACTCTGTCTGAGAAAGAGATCACTCTCTTGTACAAGTCGATTCGAGAGGTGCTGAATCACAGTATAAGATTTGGTGGAGCAGCTTTCGAACTGGATTTCTATGGACACAAAGGAAGGTTCACGCCGAACAATTTTCTGGTAGGTTACAAGCCAGGCAAGCCTTGCCCAAAATGTGGTACTACTATTGAGAAGATCAGAACAGGAA
>CAZHWL010000151.1:0-2358 GCA_964536035.1 uncultured Candidatus Bathyarchaeia archaeon
AGAGCCATGAACTCGTCGCCTAACGTGCCGAATCGTCTGTCAGAAATCACGTTCACTATGGGGTAGCGTCTCTCATCCGGAATCATTGACAGATTCTCATAGTAGTACGTTCGGGTCTTGCGTGCTTTCCTCAAGACTTTTCCTTCTGCATCAAATCTTAACTCGTTCAAGCTGTCTAAAAAGCATACTACGTCCAGAAGCTGCTCATCGGTGAGGTTGCGATAAGGATAGGCTCTTCTCAAGATGGTTAGCATTTCCTCAAGCTTCATCGTGTCCTTGTCCATCAGCAAACCGACGATTTGGTGTCCTAGAACATCTAGGGCTCCATCGTGGATCAGGACTGGCTCGATTTTGTTGTCGTAGGCGTTTCTTACCGCCGCAAGCGATTCAAGCGTGTCGTCAGGAAACGCTGTCACGATGACTCCTTCGGAAAGCATGTCCAAACGGTGGCCGCTCCTGCCAACCCGCTGAATCAGGCTGCTCACCTGTCTGGGCGAAAGATACTGGATCACAAGGTCAACGTTGCCAATGTCGATGCCCAACTCCAAGGTGCTTGTGCACACGAGAGCCTTCAGCTTCTCAGCCTTAAACTCATCCTCAATCTGAGCTCGCTCTTCCTTTGACAGGGAGCCGTGATGAACTGCAATATCTGTTCTTTCAAGCTGGGTGAACTTGTAGCCCAGCATCTCCGCGTTCTGTCTGCTGTTCACGAAAATCAGCGTTGACCTGTGACTGTCAACGAGTTCAAGAATCCGCCTGATCCTAGCTGCAGCTTCAGGCGATGTTCTGAGTTTTCCAGACAGATCGTAATCTGCATCAGCTGGGGCCGGTTTTTCTACTTTGTACTTGTAGCCCTTAGGCAAAGACGCCTGCACTATCTTGATGCTTCTGTCCGTTCCAGCAACGAAGCTTGCCACTTCGTCAGGGTTGCCAACCGTAGCAGACAAACCGATCCTCTGAAACTCTTTCCCAGTAACCTCGAAAAGCCGTTCCAAAGCCACCGTCAACTGAATGCCGCGTTTGCTGCCTGCCAACTCATGAACCTCATCAATGATTACAAACTTCACTTGGCTCAGGTGCTGTCTCATGCGTGAGCCGGACAGAATTGCCTGCAAAGTCTCAGGCGTTGTGACAAGCATCTGAGGTGGCGAGATCGCCTGTCTCCTTCGAAGCTTCATCTCCGTGTCGCCGTGTCTTACTTCAACTGAAATGCCGAGCTTCTCAGCCCAGAACGTCAAACGCTTCAACATGTCACGGTTCAAAGCGCGAAGAGGAGTAACATAGATAATCGAAATCCCCTTCTCATTTCTCTGTTGAATGAAATTAGAGAATATGGGCAACAGAACAGCTTCAGTCTTGCCGCTTCCAGTTGGCGCAATGAGAAGAACGTTTTCGCCAGCCAAAATAGGCGGAAAAGCCATCGTCTGCGGAAGAGTCGGCTCAGAGAACCCCAGTTCCGCTAAAGCTTCACGGACAGGTTTAGCTAGAGAGTCGAAAACGTTGGAAGCTGATGCCGTGTTGTTCATTTCCCGTTTGCCGAAGACTATTGGAACGTTGAAGGGTTTATCCTTTACTTCAAGCTTATTGGAAACGAGAGTTTCAGCCCCGTGTCCTCATGGTAAGCTATCGAGATTCTTTCAGCAAAGTTGCCTTTTCTGAGGACATCTCCGAACTCGGCAATCAGCGGCTCTTTTCTGCTACAGAAAATCAGCTCATCGTGTTCATTGGTCCAGATCGTCAAGCCTCTAGTTTTTCCTTTGTGCACAAAATGCAAAAAAGTCTTATCTTTCTCAAGTTGAAGAAGGGCAATCGCACTTGAACCCTGCAACGTGCACAAAAGCTCGTACAATGAAGCATCACTATCTTGCTTCTCGTTCAGCAATTCGGCATAAACATGAGGAATGATTTCTGAATCGATCAACTCAAATTTTTCAGATTCAAACACGTGAGCTTTGCCAAGTCCAGATCTGAGTTCTTTATAGTTTGCCACTTTCCCATTGTGAACAGAAACCACAGTCAACGTGTCGCTCTTGACAATGTAGGGCTGAGCTGCCTCCTTAAACCTCGCAGTATCCATGAACTCAGGGCTCGGCATACGCACATGCCCAACCAAGACACGAGCCTCACTAAAATCAACTGTTTCAGCCAACTTTTTTGTAGGAGAAACAGCACCAATTTTTCCAACCTTCTCAACTATCGCCTGTCCATTGCTATCAAGAAGCGCTATGCCTGTTCCATAGCCACCGATAGGCGTCGGTTCTTGTGGATACTGATGAGCTTCTAGCTTCTCAAGGACACCAAAGACCTTGGACAGAGAAATTGGTTTTTTCAATATGAAGCCGAATATGCCGCACATGG
>CAZHWL010000152.1:0-2341 GCA_964536035.1 uncultured Candidatus Bathyarchaeia archaeon
GTAGGAACGATGATGGAATTGGCTAAATGGGTAAAAGAAAGCCGAGCGGTCCTGTCATTCTAGAGGCGTTGGAACGAGCGGATTGGCGCGCAACGACGCTGAAAGAACCCTTAATCGATTGGACACCCCAACGTTGCCATTAAAACAAAAATGCCTAGTTACGTGATCGTTATGAGCACTGATGTAGAAAGATTCGCCAGATTCTGCGATAGCGAATTCGGAAAAAGTATAATGAAAAAGGAAGTTAAATACGTCTACAACGAGTTAAGGAATTGTGAGGAAATTCTTGATGTCGGGTGTGGCATAGGTTCATTTGAAGAGAATCTCTCGAGCCTTAACATTGTAGGTTTAGACAGTTCGAAGGAGATGTTAGAAGAAGCGAGAAAAAGAAGTGACAAAACTTTTGTTCTAGGCAATGCAAAACACATGAATTTCAAGGAGTCCACATTTGACGCTGTTTTCACTGTAGCAACTTTGGAATTTCTTGACGATTATCAGAAAGCGATAAGAGAGATTGCTAGAGTCACAAAACAACATGGCAAGGTTCTGGCAATGATGCTGAATTCTGAGTCAAAGTATTTTAGGAGAGAGCTAAAGAAACCTGGCGATTATTTCAGAAGAATCAGGCATACAAACTTGCGAGAAATCAGGGACTACATTTCACAATTCTTTACGATCTCCAAGGAAGAATATTCACTAGGTATAAAAAGACAAAGCGTTTTTGACACAGATGACGAGAGATATGCCAGTTTATACGTAATAGTCGGGATAAAGACCGCGGACTTGAATGCATCCATGAAATACAAGATGCAGAACGATTTACACAGAATAGCCCGAAGTAGTTGTACTCAAATCATGCTTGAAGTACCTTTCTACAGGCAGAGGTTTGACTTCACCTGCGGTGCAGCCTCTTTGATGATGGCAATGAAGTACTTCGATCCCAGCCTGAAGCTTACCAAGAGCCTCGAGATCGATATTTGGCGTGAAACAAACCTCGTGGAAGACCGGTCGACATGTGGCCGAGGACTGGCTTACTCTGCTGCAAAGAGAGGCTTCGGAGCGAGAATCGTGGCAAGTGTGGACGATATTCCGTTCAAGGAAAAAATTCTGAAGATTTCGCCCGGTGCCGACCCTAGAGTGCTCGATTTCTTCTTTCGAGACATGCAGAAAAGAGCCTTGGCACTGGACGTTAAAGAGGAACGTAGAAAAGTTACTATTGAAGAGATCTCTTCTGCCTTGGAAAGGGGAGAGGTTCCCATCATCTTGATCAATGCGATGCTTCTACATCGAGAGGACGTCCCCCACTGGGTCGTCGTAAGAGGGTACGACCGAAGAGAGGTTTTCATTCACGATCCACTTTGGAAGGCATGTCGGAGAGGAGGAGTAGCGGTTCAGAAGTTCAAGGAAATGATTGGTTACGGTGCGGGCCAAGTGATGATAGCTTTGTCGGCGAGGCTGGAAAACGTTGACCTGTGAAGAGTTGTGCGCGTGCCAGGTTTGTACGAATCTCCTTCAGGATTTGTCCGATATAGTTTATAGGTTAGAGTATTATCAGCTGGAACAGTGGGTTGAAACAAGTAGTGTGCTTTCTCTCCAAGTAAATGATTCTATGATTGAGGAATTTTGATATGAACATTAAGTCTCATTTTCCAACTCCAGCATTATTGGTCTTAATCTTGGGGCTGGTGGCTGTTGTAGCTGTCATTTCACTTTCACCCCTTCTATATTCAACAACGAATGTTGACAGTTTTGAACAGGCCAAAGCGTTGGCTAATCAATATCTGACAGGTGCAAGCTCCGACTTGAAGATCAAAGAGATAATGGAGTTCGCAAACAACTTCTATGTCCGGGTTGAAGAGAAAAGCACTGGGATAAACGCCTTCGAGCTTTTGGTCGATAGATATACAGGTAGAGTGATGCCTGAGCCGGGTCCAAATATGATGTGGAACACCAAGTATGGAATGATGAGTGGGATGATGGGCGGAATGATGGGAACAAGCCGGGGAACGCCGACAGTTGACATGCCTGTTAGTGCCCAAAATGCTTCCCAGTATGCTCAGGGGTGGCTGGATTTGAACAATCCTGGCGCGAAAGTGGAGGATCCGGGCATATTCTATGGTTATTATACGATAGACGTGTCAAAAGACGGAAGCACGTACGGGATGCTGAGTGTGAACGGCTACACTGGCAGTGTCTGGTATCACACTTGGCATGGCAAGTTCATAGAAACAGTGGAATACGACTAGAATGGAGGTGAAACAGATGAGTTCACAAGAAACACCTTTAACCGCATTCATTCTGTCTCTGATAGGCGGCGCCTTCATCCTTGTAAGCGGATTTG
>CAZHWL010000153.1:0-2334 GCA_964536035.1 uncultured Candidatus Bathyarchaeia archaeon
CTTTTTCTATTTGAGTCAAGCTGAGACGCAATTGCAGTAACATACCAAAAGCCTTAAGACAGTTCACCATTAATGAGTAGAAAGGAGCAAGTAAAATGGTCTACTGTGTGAAATGCGGTACTAACAATCCAGACGATGCTGAAGTGTGCACAAAATGTGGGGCCCAATTGCACACAACCCGCGAAAGTCGACACTATAAGCGAATGGAAGGCGAATGCTTCGGAATCCCGCGAGGAGGCACAGTTGTGGGCTTAGCCATCGGAATAATCATACTGCTTTGGGGAGTAATATTTTTCCTGCAGCAAGCCGAAGTGATCTCAAAGAATTTAGACG
Organism: uncultured Candidatus Bathyarchaeia archaeon; assembly: GCA_964536035.1. GTDB lineage: Archaea > Thermoproteota > Bathyarchaeia > Bathyarchaeales > Bathycorpusculaceae > JBGPAV01. The sequence continues at coordinate 334 of CAZHWL010000153.1, forward strand.
TCTGGCCTTTCGCCGTAATAATCTTTGGAACACTGATCATCGTCGGCGCCTTATACGGGCTACGCAGAAGATATTGAACCCGCTTTTCTTTATCTCGAATTTCATAAGAGAATAGAGCATCTTCTGCAGATCATCCAATGATTCTACTGAAAGACACGACTTATTCTGGGCGCAAGCTTACTCATGAACGGTCGACTAGAAGAGCGCTTTAAGTTGATCTATTACGCCTTTCGTAGCCATGTGCCGGAAAACTCTTCTCTTCATCTCGTTGCTCGAGAATAATCCTCCGAACCTTCTACTCCATGAACCATAGAAGCTTCTGTAGCATTTGTAAAGCTCTTCTTGCACTTCATTGATTGACAACGTTTCCGTCGGCATTATGGCGTGCACCATGTCATAGTGCGACCAGTTGGTATCCTCAATCCAACCATTTCTTTTCGCTTCGTCATAAACCTCGTTTCCAGGAAAAGGCGTGAGAATGCCAAATATCGCAAAGTCCGGATCTAACTCATCGGCAAATTCCCGCAAGCGAGATATTGATTCTTTTGTATCCTTCCTATTGCCTATGATGAACATTGCATGGGCGAAAATGCCGTTTTCCTTCAACAGTTTCACCGCAGTCTTCGCGTCATCTGGCGTTATGCCTTTCTTGAAGCTTTCAAGAGTTGATGGTGAAGAGTTCTCAACTCCGAGAAGAACCCAGTTGAGTCCCGACTTTCTAAGCTTCGGCAAGACCTCCTTGTTTCTGACAATATCGTCACATCTTGCCTGAACAAACCACGTCACGTCATCAGGCATCTTACGTTTGATAATCTCATCGGCAATATCGCCTATTCTCGAGCCTGCGCCAAGATTATCGTCTGTTAACCAGATGAACTCGCTTCCGAAGTTACGATGGCAAAACTCCATCTCATCTGCTATGCGCTGAGGCGACTTCGCTCTCCATGTTCCCTGCCAATGCTGCCACTGAGTGCAAAAGGTGCATTCATGAGGGCATCCTCTTCCTCCTTCAATCAACGCGAAGTGAACATCGCGTCCGGCCATCGCCGCAAAGTGATACTTGCTAATGGAGTTTTTAACAAGATGATAGCCAGGGTAAGGCAATTCATCCAAATTCTCAATCAACGGTCTAGCAGGGTTATGAACGATTTTTCCTCCATGTCTGAAGGAGATGCCTTCTATCTTCGGAAACGCACGCTTATTGCTTGCATTCTTAACAAATTCCGTTAGGGTCCGTTCTCCTTCTCCTCTCACGACAACATCGATCTCTGGATATTCTTCTAAGCTTTCTTGGGAAGTAGCAGTGAAATGCTGTCCTCCAGTCACGGTAATAATGTCCGAGTTCACCTTCTTGGCCGTTTCCAAAGTCCTGGCAACCACGTACACGTTGCAAGTGGCAAGTGAGCTTGAAGCCACAACATCAGGGTTGGAAGACTCGATCCGTTTCTCCATGTCTTTCCAATCCACGTGTTCAGCATTGCAATCCAAAACTTCGACCTCCACGCCTTCAACATTCTTTTCCAGATATGCGCCTAACTGAATGATGCCGTAGGGCGGAGGCAAGTATTCCCCCATGACAAACCATATGTCCTTCGGCGGCTCAATGAAGAGAACCTTCATCATGACTTCATCTCCACATCTTGGTTATGTTTCTCCTGTCCTTTTAATTCTTCTAACCAGCTACTGCAACCGTTTCAAGAAGAAAGCACAAACGCTATCCAAAGTATCTAGAGAAAATGACCAAATCGTTTGACTGGCCATTGGAAGACTCAAAACTGTTACATTTCGCAAGTTTTTTATTGTTGGAAGCCCGATAGGCTTCGAATACGTCTACCAAAAAGATAACATCGTCTTCCTAAGGAAACGCAAATAAGAGCCCCAACAAGTAGACGGAGTCTACTGAAAAATAGTAGCCGGGGTCTCCTAGCCAGGTATGGAGCAAGCCTGGAGACACCAACATGGTGCCTAACAGCTTGTGGCCTCTCGGGGCCACGTGGGTTC
>CAZHWL010000154.1:0-2331 GCA_964536035.1 uncultured Candidatus Bathyarchaeia archaeon
TGCAAATGGGAATTCACACTGTGATTTTCGGAATCTTTTCTCGCTTGCGAGATAATGGAGATTAGCAGACATGGTAAAAAAAGTGTTGTTTGTGTGCAGCGGCAATGTGGACAGGAGTCCCACTGCTGAAAGCCTTTTGAAAGGCAAGGAAGGATTAGAGGTGAAGTCTGCTGGAACATGGGCAGGCGCTAAGACGGTAGTTTCAAAGGAATTGGTCAACTGGGCGGACATGATATTTGTGATGGAAGAACACCATAAAGAAGCTGTGAAAAAAATCGACCAAAACGTTGGAAAGAAAATTATCGTGTTAGACATCGAAGACACTTATTTGAGAAATGATCCGAAATTGACGGAGATCTTGAAGGAAAAACTATCAAAATACTTTGACGATATCTAGGCAGTTATGGTCTTACGCATTCTGCTTTTGGACGAAATGGGCGCTTTCTGGTTCGTCTTTGCTTATGGTAGGGACATTCGTAAACGCGGATCAGCATGAAACCGTCGTCTTGATATTTGCATCCGCAAGGAAGCGTGACTGTTTCGGTCATAGCATTCTCCCTCAACTCATAGGAGATGGCATTCAGATTTATTTATTCGTCTCTTGCTATTCAAGCTGTTTGCTGTATGAAACCTAAAAGTGCAATGTTCAGCCATGGGATATGTCTAGCATAAGATTTAAGAAAGATAGGCAACATTCACAGTAAGTCATACTCATGGGGTACTAGCTTGAAGAAAGAAAGAGTTCTGGTCACTGGCGCTGGCGGCTTCATTGGTAGCCATCTTGTCAAGTTTCTGAAAGACAAAGGCTATTGGGTTAGAGGTGCAGACCTGAAGCTACCGGAGTTTATGCCTTCATATGCACATCAATTCATACAAACAGATTTGCGAGTTTGGAATAATTGTGTCAAGGCTACATGCAACGTAGATAAAGTTTACAATCTGGCTGCGAACATGGGTGGAATCGGTTTCATTACTGAAGTTGGCGCTGAGGTAATGCATGATAATATTCTGATTAATACGTACATGCTTGAAGCGGCAAGACAGAACAAAGTGAAGAGATACTTTTACAGCTCATCCGCATGCGTGTACCCAACCTACAAGCAAGAAAACCCAAACATCCAAGGGCTAAAAGAGTCAGACGCATACCCTGCGGACCCAGACAATTTCTATGGCTGGGAGAAACTCGTAACTGAAAAACTGTGCGAAGCCTACAGAAGAGACTTCAGTTTTGACACCAGAATAGCAAGATATCACAATATTTATGGACCACATGGAACCTACAAGGGCGGAAGAGAAAAATCCCCAGCAGCTCTTTGCAGAAAAGTGGCAGAAGCAAAAAAACAGGGTACGATAACAATATGGGGAGATGGAAAGCAGACAAGATCCTACTGTTACGTTGATGACTGTCTGGAAGGAACTTTCAAACTTATGGAGAGTGACTTCACGGAGCCACTCAACATTGGCTCAGATAGGCTGGTGACGATTGATGAACTCGCAGACATGATCATAAAGATATCAGGCAAAAAAATAGCGAAGACGTATGATTTGAAGGCCCCACAAGGCGTGAGAGGAAGAAACGCCGATCTGAGCCTGATGAAAAAAGTGTTAAACTGGCAGCCTAAGGTCAGCTTGGAAGAAGGTTTGGACCAGACTTACAAGTGGATAGAAAGTCAGGTATCTGGACACGGTGACAGCTAAGGCAACGGAAAAAGACGGAATCATCTTTACATATTGCCACAGCTTGACAAATAATTCTTATACAAACCTTATTAGGGTCGCTGTTTCCTTCTCGCTGAAAAAAGGGGGAAAAATCTTCGTACGCTGTTGGGCATTTGGCTTTTGGATACATTTTAGGCAGAATCTCGGCTAGATTGTTGAAAACAGATATCAATATCCCGTTGCTTCTCACAATGTCGATTCTCCCAGACATAGACATTCTTTTCAGACCATTCATTGAACATCGAGGACTGACGCACTCTGTTTTCATGGCAATTTTGGTCTTTGCTCCGGTTTTCGCGATTTATCGCAAGAAAGCAGTGCCTTACTTCATTGCTCTGATTCAACACTCGCTCATTGGAGATTTTATCGGCGGAAATGGACCTCAACTGTTTTGGCCAGTTACGACAATGAGCTATGGAGCTACTATAGATATGGCAGGCGCGCTAAATTCGCTCATGGAATCCTCAATGTTCATTCTTGCCATCATCGTGATGTGGAAAACCAAAGACTGGACAATCTTCTTCAAACCTAAGACTCTAAACCTGATCCTCATGATACCAGCATTCACCGTGCTGCTTCCACTAGTTCTCCGGATTCCCCTCTCTGTCCCTC
>CAZHWL010000155.1:0-2324 GCA_964536035.1 uncultured Candidatus Bathyarchaeia archaeon
ACGTTATCAATTGATGCATAATATGATACTAACATTAGATTTAAGAAAAAGTTATAAACCAAACGTGAGAATTATAGAATGATGAGTGAGGAGAAGGCAAGCACCTCTCCTTCTTCTCCTTTCTCCTAGAGAAGAAAGCTTGCCGAATCTTCTCACGACATCCCTCTCAAGCAATACCAGATAAAATGAACTTTTTGACAAAGTCTCCTCAGGTCATCAATGAAATGGGCAGAACAGAAAATCAGCCAACAAAAATGGCCTTGATCAAAAGTGAGAAAAAGGAAAAAAGATGACTCGTTAGAATAAAGCGGTTAGCTTAATCTAGAATCGTCTTCTTTGAGGCGGTCTCTTCTTGGCCCAGCATTCTCGGCAGTAAACTGGCCTGCTTGTGTCAGGCTTGAATGGGACTTCACATTCTTTTCCACATTCAGCACAAACTGCCTTATGCATTTCTCTATCTGCCATACGCGATTTCAACTCCTTTTATACTCTATGTGCAAAAACGTGTTCTTGCACGACGCAACTAATCCATCATTTGGCTACTTATAAAACTTGTCATCATGACAGAACAGACCAATCGTCAGCTTTCCCCAAGACTTTTACGCACCGACAGCAACAAACAGACATAGGGAAGACCATGACAGCAAATTCAACGTCGAGATTCGTAATTCAGAAACACGCGGCAACACACCTACACTATGACTTCAGACTGGAGATGGACAATGTTCTCAAGAGCTGGGCCATCCCAAAAGAACCACCGGCTGAACCAGGCGTCAAGCGACTCGCAGTCGAAGTTGAAGACCACCAACTGGACTACATAAACTTTGAAGGAACAATACCTGAAGGCGGATATGGTGCAGGAACCGTTGAAATATGGGACAAAGGCACCTACACGCTCAAGCACCGAAGCCCAAAAAAGATCATGTTCACCCTAAACGGCCAGAAACTCAAAGGCGACTACACGCTGCTAAAGTTCAGAGACGACAAGAACTGGCTCATCTTCAAAAACAAACAACCCTAGCAAAAACTCTATACACACGTTAGCCAATTGCTGAACAAGCCTTCAAACACGTCAGAAGGAGCAAAAGTGCAAAAACCAAAGACACAACAGACCACTCGCACCAGCATATTCGCAAACCTCAGCCTCTTCCAATTCCTGTCCTTCGTCCGCAGAGGCGTATTCTACACCTTCATGATAAACTACATCTTTGACCTCATGCAAACCGTAACCTACACCACCATCCTAGGAACGCTTGACGCGTTTGCATCAGCACTAGGCCAAAACCTCCTCTGGGGACGAATAGCCGACAGATACAAGCTGAAAACCAAGCTCATAATCATCGGCGAATCCATAGCCGCAATCTCCTACTTCCTCGTCTTCCAAATCCACAAGACACTACTCGACGCTCAAGCCAACTTTCAAGCAGGCCTTTCCCTGATACTGGGTCTGTCTCTTCTCGAGTTCTTCTGGTCCATGTCCGATGTAGGCTGGGCGGCCCTTCTCACCGAAGCAACTACGACCAAGACCCGCGCAAAAACCATTGGCACCCTCAACTTCATCGCTTCGCTAGGAAGAATGATAGGAATAAACTTCGCAGGAAGCCTCTACAATAATGGCGAAGGCTTCAGACAGGGAACCATCTTCTACATAGTCATAACAATGCTCGCTGTCGGCGTAGCGATAATGTTCATCACCTCAAGATCTGCAGAGAAGATACCTGCAAAACCAGAAAAAATCTCGGCTGAAAAAGGACAAGACAAAACCGTCGCGACACAAGCGGAAAAACCGTACCGGTGGTTCCTGCTCTCACTCATAATAATCATAATAGGAGCGTCCTGCGTAAACCAAGTCTTCCTGCTTTTCATCCAGCTACAGGACGGATTGAAAGCAACCAGCCAAGAAATGAGCCTCATCCTGACCGCCTTCACCATTGGTGGAATGCTAATCAGCCTAACGTGCGGCTGGCTCGCTGACAAAGTAGGCAAAAACAAAGTGCTCTTCATCGGACTAATTCTAGCAGCCTTGACGCCGTCGCTCTACGGCTTAGCATCCAGTGTCCCTGCAATGGCCGTAGTCTACGGGTTGAGTGGTGTTTCATTGTGGATAATCTTGACCCTTGGCTTCGCAATAGCTGGCGACCTGTTCCCAGAAGAAAAGAGAGGACAACTGTTCAGCCGATACAACGCTGTCGTCGCTCTAAGCTGGGGTCCAGCAGGGCTCCTAGTCGGCGGCCCGCTCGCAGATTTGCAGGTCACAAGATTTGCGGTTCCGCGTTCCGTTGCATACGCCAACACTTTCTACATTTCCTCAATAATCGTTGCCG
>CAZHWL010000156.1:0-2291 GCA_964536035.1 uncultured Candidatus Bathyarchaeia archaeon
GGATTGTCCTTCAGTGTAACGATTTCAGGAGCCACCTTCTGACCGATTCTGTTGACGAACACGGACAGCTGGATCATGACGCTAAAGGCTGACGCCATCTGACCCCAAACGCCAAGCGAAGAACCCATGATGAGAGGATCAAAGATAACGTCATAGGCACCTTCGTCCCCGATTTTCGGGTTCTTTGCCAGTTTTGCGATTTCGCCAGCTTTGGTGCCTGCTCGTGCGGGTTTGAAATCTTTCAGTCCTGAACTGCATTCCACACCGTGGCCTGAGGCTTCTCTCTCAGTGAACGCTCGTATCGAGAACTCGATTGCCGATCTGCTGTCAGCGCCAACTGGTCCCTCGGAAGAGGCTAAGTAAACGTCTTCGTACTTTGTGAATAGTATGCCGCCGCTCTCAACTTTTGATCCAGCTTCTTTCTCAGCAGCTTCTATTCCTTCATAGACGTATTCAGTTGGGCTTTCCAGATCCTCAAGCTTCTTGTCTGCCTTGCTCTTGGCGTAGCGGAAACTGCCTTTCGCAAAGCCTCCGAACATCGGATTTTCCGCTGAAACTTTGGCCAGTTCTAGCAGCTTCTTGATGTTGGCGTCAGTGTCTTGGAAGTTGCGTATTTGTGTCGCGACCACACGTTTTTTCCATGCTAAGGCAACGTCAGTGACGTAGTCGTTCCATGCTACGGTGATGTCAACTTGGTTGTTGCTGAACCGCACTTGCCGGTACTTGCCAAAAGTTGTCTTGGCGACGACTTCGTCTGCGCCGAGTTTCTTCGCTTTCTTCGCTATTTCTTCAGTCTTGTTCAGTATGTCACTCATCTCACATACACCTTCCTGAGCCTGATACAGGGACCACCAGTATACACTGGCACACCCTGACCTGGGTCGCCTTTTCCACATGTGGCAGCTTCAAACTCGGTTTTCTTGGAAACTGCATCGACAGCCGACCAGAACTTCAGTGTTGTCGTCTCAATGATAGGCCTTGCAACAGGATGCTTCAACTCGCCATCCTCGATCAAATAGGCTTCTCTGCCAACGTAGCGCTGGTTGAAACGTTTGTCATCAATATTCCATTCAGTGAAAGACTTCATGTAGACACCATACTTCACGTCTTCAATGAGTTCTTCATCAGTCATGTCGCCGGGCAAAACGAACGTGTTTGCCATGCGCACTATGGCTTCTCGGTCATAGTTGATTGATCTTGATGAGCCGTTGCTTCTTGTGTTCAGCTTTGCCGCAGATTCTCTGTTGTGCAAAAACTCGTTTATGATTCCGTTCTTGTAGAGGAACCTGCGCTTTGCTTTGACTCCTTCATCGTCATATGCATAGTAACCGTAGCTGTGCTCTACTGTAGGATCATCCACAACAGTGACGACTTCGCTGCCTATTCTTGTGCCGATCCAGTATGGACCGCCCTTGTAGATGAAGGATCTTCCTGCTTGACTCATTTCTCTTCCTAGGATTCTGTCGCCTTCCATCGGATGCCCGCAAGATTCGTGTGCGGCTATCCCTGTGACTTCTGGACCGCAAATCAGGTCCATGTCTCCAGGTTTCACTGTCTTCGCTTTCGTTATCACGTCCTTAAGCACTTTGGCGTTGTGAACCATCTTTTCAGGCACGTTCAATATGTTGAAGGCTTCCCAGCCGCCGCTGTATCCGAACTGCTTGTATGCTTGCTCCATCTTGCCCTGCTCAGCCACTGTAATGTAGAAGAAGAGACCTATTTTCGGCACAAATGAGGTTATTTTTGAACCTTCAGAATTGACGAAATACTTGTTTATCAGGTCTATCGTGCACTGCGTCATTGTTGCGGCAATTTTCACACCGCAGGATGCTAAAGCTTTGTCAACCTCTCCTAGAGTGGAGATTCTCTCTTCAGGAGAAACATTCTCTATCTTTTTCTTTTGGTCAACAACCCATTTTGTTTTGATGCCCTTCTCTTCAGCAAAGACCAGCTTGTCCTTTCTTCCAGCCGCTTTTGCATACTTGTAAGCCAAATCCACAATTTCTTTTGCTTCTTCCTTCGACCACCTGTTAGTTGACGCGAAACCTATTCCGCCGTTTGCGATTATCCGTACACAAAAACCGTCTTCAACAGCTGACATGTAGGCTTCTAGGATTCCGTTTCGAAGCGCAAGTCTATCTTGCACTTGGCTTAGCGCTCTGACTTCAGCATATTCAGTCTTTTTGCTCTGTGCATAGTCTAGAGTATAGTCAACGATTTCCTCGTCCATTTTTCTTTCAACCCTTTTTAGAGCATAAGATTCATGAAGAACAGATAAAACCTTTTAGGTT
>CAZHWL010000157.1:0-2290 GCA_964536035.1 uncultured Candidatus Bathyarchaeia archaeon
CCGACTCCTCTTCCACCTATGTCTTTGCCCAGAAGGTAAATGACGAAAACAGCCGCAGTGGCCATAATCGCAGGCATCACTGAACAAAAACTCATTAGGTCAATGTTGAAACCCAACGCTGAAGCTATATTGAAGAGGATGGCGGTAGTCATGGGCAAAGATGCTAATGAAACGCCCATGTTGATTCCGTCAGGATACCAGCGTTGCGTGTCAACCCATTGAGTTGGCCAGTAAGGCGAGAAAAGGCCGTGGTCAACCATGTATCGGGTTAGACTGAATTGGTAGTATGGGTCGAACTCTGATAAGTGAAATGTGCCTGTTTCTATTTCCCATCTCAGAGGGAACATGCGTATAGTAAAGGTAATGAACAGAATGAGCGCCAAAGCAGAATAGACCAGTATAGAGGTGTGATCGGTTTTTATTCGGAGTTTGCCAAAACTTTTCAAACCGTTCAGGATACGCTCTTTCGAAATGCTTTCCGGAAGCTTCATCGATAGCCCATCTCTTTTACACAGATTAGTACACACATTATTAAGGTGTTTTATTATCCTTACGGTCAACAGAGCTTTTAAAAAGAAGCGCCAACCGAACAGCGTGAGTCAATAACACTCAGATAAATGCTAACAATATTCTTAAGCAACAGGTTTTCGCTTGTATCCGTATCTTTCTGAATCGTACAATGGAAATGATGCAATCTTGGCTTTCGTCATTTTGTCACGAATCTTCACATACACAACATTTGCTTCCTGAGCCTGCACGATTTCAACATAGCCCATTCCTACGCCCTGCTGGAGAAGCGGAGAGAATGTGCCACTGGTTAAAGCACCAATCTTTTTTGTTTCAGAATTAAACAGATCAAATCCTGCGCGCGGTATGCCCTGTTCCATAAGTACTATTCCAACACGTTTGCGTTTTACTCCTTCAGTTTTCTGTTGCTGCAAAGCGTCTTTTCCTATGAAACGGTCTTTCTGAAGCTTCACCACGAAGCCCAATCCGGCTTCATAAGGCGTAGTATTTTCATCAATGTCATTGCCGTATAGGCATAATCCAGCTTCAAGCCTCACAGTGTCTCTTGCTCCTAGACCGCAGGGCTCTATGCCAAATGGTTTGCCTGCTTCTAGAATTGCGTTCCAAAGTTTCACGGCGTTGTCAGGTTTAGCTATCGTGGCGTTCCAGATGAAGACTTCGAATCCGTCTTCTCCTGTGTAACCGGTTCTTGCCAGAAAAACATCTACGCCTGCTAAATGGGCATTTCCACATTTGAAGCGTTCAATTTTGCTCAAGTCTTCTACTGCAATCTTTTGCAGGATTTTTGCCGCATTTGGACCTTGAACAGCCAACATGGCAACTTCATCAGACAGTTGATCTATCTTAACGTTGAAGTCTTTCGAATTTTGAACCAGCCAGTTTGAGTCCTTTTCACGATTGCTGGCGTTGAAGACAATCATGAATTTTGCTGCTTCCATTCGGTAAATGACGAAGTCGTCTATGATTCCACCCTTGTCAGTGCACATGACTGAGTATTGAGCTTCGTTGGGCAAAAGCTTTGACACATCATTTGTGACTACAAAGTTTAGGAAACGTTCTGCGTCTGCGCCAGTGATGAGGAGTCTGCCCATGTGTGAAATGTCGAAAACGCCTGCACTGTTCCGCACTGCTAGATGCTCATGTATTATGCCCTTGTAGTATAGGGGCATTTGGAAGCCCGCAAAATCTGTAAGCTTGGCCGTTTGCTTGTGCACTTGATAAAGTTGGATTTTTCGACTATTTTCTCCCAAAGCGGTTTTACCTACCTTTTGGGTTTCACGTCAACATCCACAGGTATTAATGAAAGCTTTTTGCTGCATTTTGGGCATTTGCCTTCATGATCATGTATGATCTCGTCTGGAGGCTTAATTTCAGGTCCTTCGTACAAAATGTGACCGCATCCTTGACAAACAACACGCTGAGGCACAGCAACACACACCTTTGATAACAGAAGAACTACACAATTGAGACATATTAATTGATTGCTAGAACGCAGAACAAAAACTTGGCCGACAAACGAATTATCAAAACCGGAGAAAAATAGTGTAAGACAGAAAGTTGTAGGCTACACGGATTTTGGGTGAACCATTTGATACACGTGTGGTTCTTCACGATAGTGCGTTGCTTGGCCTTTCGTGTCGCTGCTCGCAGTGGTCGTCTGCAACTTGACCCTATTGCACTCATCCATACTCTCAAAGTGAGAGCCATTATGAGCCTACGAGACCGTGTGGTTCTAACCCGACCACCTAGACAGAGCCATCAA
>CAZHWL010000158.1:0-2274 GCA_964536035.1 uncultured Candidatus Bathyarchaeia archaeon
GGCTGCTTACTCCGAACTTGGTGAAAGAATAGGTATGAAAGACGTTTTTGTAGCAGTTCGCTCGAGCGCCACAGCCGAAGATTTGCCAGACGCTTCTTTTGCAGGTCAACAGGAAACATTCTTGAATGTTAAAGGCACAGACGACCTCATTGATAAAACCATAAAATGTTGGTCAAGCTTGTTCACGCCACGCGCCATATATTATCGAAATCAGAAATACTTCAGTCAAGAACAGGTCCTGATAAGCGTAGGCGTTCAGAAAATGGTTAACGCCAAGGCTGCGGGTGTAATCTTCACGCTGAATCCAGTCACGGGCGAATCCAATCAGATTGTGATTGAAGCCAATTGGGGATTAGGCGAATCTGTTGTGTCTGGTTCGGTTACTCCAGACCTTTTCATACTTGACAAAAGCACCCTCAAGATAATTGACAAAAAGATAGCCAAAAAAACAGTTGAATACATACGCGATTTAAAGACGGGAAAAACCATTCATGGCACAGTACCTGTAGCAAGACAGGATCAACCATGCTTAAATGAGGAAGAAGTTATTCGGCTAACAGAAATCGCACGTAGCATTGAGCAACACTATGGACGAGCTCAAGACATAGAATTTTCCATAAGCCACGATTTGCCCTTCCCCCAGAATATGTTTATTGTTCAGGCGAGGCCCGAAACAGTGTGGAGTTCTGCAAAGGTTGAAGCAACGACTGAAGGAGTCAAATCAACTGTTCCTCTCGCTGTGTCACTTGAGAGGAAAGTTGTGGTGAAAGGTCTAGCTGCTGGTAGGCGAGACATAGGCATAGGGATAGCCAAAGTTGCGTTGACAGCTCATGAGGCAGCAAAGATAATTCAAAAAGGCGACATCCTCGTTACCACCATGACCAATCCAGATTATGTGCCCTTCATGAAAATTGCAGGCGCCATAGTAACCGATAAAGGAGGAGTCACCGCCCACGCTTCCATAGTCAGCAGAGAACTAGGCATACCCTGCATAGTTGGAACGGAAACAGCTACAAAAGTCATGATCACTGGGCGCGAATATACCGTTGACGCTAAAAACGGCGTGGTTTACGAGGGAAGAATTGGCGCTCCAGAAGCAACAAGTGCACAAAAAGGCTCGTACTCTGCACCTCTAACAGCCATCCCTTCTGAACCAGCACCGGTTACAGCTACAAAAATCTACATGAACCTCGGAGTGCCTGACAAAATCGAGGAGTACAAACATTTGCCCTTTGACGGCATCGGTCTCATGCGGCTTGAATTCATACTCGCGAGTTATATTGGTCAACATCCGATGTACCTGCTTGAAACAGGCCAAGCAGACAAGTTTGTAAACCAACTAGCTGAAGGCATAGCAACGGTAGCACGAGCTATACAGCCCCGCCTTGTAGTTGTGCGTCTCAGCGATTTCAAAACAAATGAGTACAGAGAATTAGAGGGCGGAGCAAAATACGAAATTAAAGAAGAAAACCCGATGCTGGGTTGGCGGGGTGCCAGCCGCTACATCAGTCAATGGTACGAAAAAGCCTTCCGTCTAGAATGCAAAGCCATGCGAAAATGCCGTGACGAATGGGGTCTCAAGAACGTGTGGGTAATGCTCCCAATGATTCGGACGCTTTGGGAGGCTAAGAAATGCCTTGAAATCATGAAAGAAGAGGGATTGGAGCGCACCAAAGACTTTCAGGTTTGGTTTATGGCCGAAACCCCGGCTATCGCAATTATGGCTGACGAGTTTTCCAAACTGTGTGATGGCTTCAGCATAGGCTCAAACGACATGACACAAGGCGTACTCATGATTGACCGAGACTCTGAAAGACTTGGATTAATGGGTTACTTTGACGAACGAGATCCAGCGGTGAAACGCATAATCGCGCATATAATCAAAGTTGCCCATCAAAATGGAGTCACCGTTTCCATTTGCGGCGAAGGCCCCTCTAACCTGCCTGATTTCGCAGAGTTTCTTGTGCAGTGCGGTATAGACAGCATCTCAGTTAACAATGATGCCGTTGTGCGCACCCGCCAGTTAGTTGCCAGCTTCGAACAGAAGCTAATACTAAAAAGACTGAGCGAAATCCAAGAAGAAGTCTCAAAGCAAACGTCAACCAAGGCAGAACGACTGGAGCAAGATAGGACGCTTGAGTGGGAAGCCTGATTCCGAAGACAATCGATCGCTTTTGGGATAAGAATAACGCGATTGTTTGCTAAGGATTTTTGACTTAGCCTCAATTGAAATTATAGGTAGGCCTCTGTTGCGTATCTTTGCACCATTCTGTG
>CAZHWL010000159.1:0-2234 GCA_964536035.1 uncultured Candidatus Bathyarchaeia archaeon
CCCATCTGCAGAGACTTTCTTACCTCGTCTTCACCGTATGTGACCATTCCAGTGTCGTGCCCTATCTCATAGAGAAACTGTTTCATCAGCTCCTTTTCCTCAATATATCGTACTTTCCGCATTATTTCAGGAGCTTTTTCAACAATTTCCTTCACACCCTGTTCCTCTACGTAAGAGGTATCAATGACGTCGATGATCTTATCCTTGAGCATATAGTTCAGGTGGTCACCTTTCTCGAAATCATATTTCGTCGGACCAGGCCCACCGAGGATCAGACCTTTGAAGTTTTCAATAGGCAAGAACGTTTCATTAGCATGCTGGCCAACACGCGTAAAGTATTCTTGAAGTCGCATATCTCTGAGCCGCTCGTATCGCCTCGCTGACTGACCGCCTGCCCTAGTTTTTCCAGGAACGCCTGAGGTCATTTTTCGGACTATTTCCAATCTTCTGCCCTGAAGAGTAGCGAAGGTGGCGTCAGAAGCATCTATGAGTAGTATGCCGTAAGTCTCTTTTTCTCTGAGCATCTCCTGCAAGTGTTCCGTATGGAATCGGGCATCACAACGGTACAGGTATATGTGAATAGGCTCAGGAGGCATTATGACATAGGTTTCGATTCTTTCGCTGCCTGGACCGTTTTGCAGTATTGCTCCGCAGAATATCACAAGACCAGTTTCGGGCGGTTCCTTAAACAATTTGAGTCTTTGCTGAACCTTTACAATGGCGTCCATGACGTTTTTGCGGGTAGTTGTGGATTTAATGTTTGATGCTGTTCCGTATTCGTCTCTCAGCGTGTTTATGACGTCGCTTATCTGTTTTCCAGGCGGCACGTACAGAGAGACAAGCTCTGTTCCCCGTCCCTCTTTGGTCGCCAGAGTATTCAATGTCTTCCTAAGTCTGAACAACTCCAGCGAAGTTTTCTTAGGCGTACTCAACTGTTTTCCACAACTTTCCAGTCTGATCTTGAGCTAGCATTACAGGGAACCAGATAAATAATTTGGGAACAAGCTCAACACAAGCCCAAAGCATCCTTCAAGTAAATTTTGAAGGGACCAAGCTTCCCACCATAGTTACCGGCAGAAATCTTGACAACGCCGTTCACGCATGCAGCCGCCTTTACTCCTTCGCCAACGGCCTTTTTTACCGCGTCAACGCTCAAACCGTCAATGACGATCTCGTAGACACAGTTTACATCTTCTGGAACCTGTGTGTCAGGCACCAAGACTTTTAGTTTTGGACAGAACGGATGATTTGTCGAAGCGCTCAACTTGTACTTCAAGGAGCCAGCTTTCGAGCCGGAACGACAGACTCCGCCCGGAAAGGGCAAGATGACTTCGCTAGCTTCTGCTTTTATTGCAGATACAGCTTGTTCAGCTGCTTTCAACCCGGAAGACTGGTCTTTTGCGAAGATCAGGAAGTTACCTCCAGCCACCGCTTCCGTTGCTCCGAAACAGTCTTCAATGATAAAGTCGCCTTCCATCACGGGAATCTTCCAAACCTTCCTTCCACAGACCAGAGCTTTTTTCTGGAAACCGTCACCGAACAGTCGCAAGCTTCTGCCCACCTTAAGCTTCCTCTTGGCGTCTGGTAAAGCGTCGAAGGCTGAAGTCGTTGGACAAGTCATCACACACTGCCCAATACGAAGCATCATCTGACGTTTAAGATCAAACCTATTACGATTGTAGATTTGAATCAGCACACCTGGGCGATTGTCAGGTGTCTTGTCAGCTGGTACAGTTCCTTCTATTCCTGCCTCGGCTGGTGACATTATTACGCTTGTAGCCAAGCCTGTGGCAGTTTCTGCTGCTGTCAGAGCCCATTTTTCGTTTTCAGCCGTGATCAGCACTCGGCCAGTCCACATTGGAAAGGCTTCCGCAAACGTGTCTGCTATTCTCAGCGTGTTTCCTGTTTGCGATTTCACAATGAAGCTTTTGTCTCTGTCATCGCGGTTTACGAGTTCAAGTGTTTGCTGGACTGATGACATATCTTTTCCCTTTATTCAGTAGTTCTGAGGTTCTTTAAGAACTTTGAGCGTTTCGAATACTACTTCAGTGAAGAACGCCGCTAGTTCTATATGTTGGAGGATTGAATAACCAATATTTGGTGAACTGGTTGATATTTGCTCATACCAGCATTCGAACAAGCAGCATGGACAGATCAATCGACTTCTACACAAAACTTCTGGGCTTTAAACTGCTGAACCGACGCGAGATACCGCAAAACAACGCTGAGATCGC
>CAZHWL010000160.1:0-2227 GCA_964536035.1 uncultured Candidatus Bathyarchaeia archaeon
TAAAGGGATTGAACATGAGTGAAGAAGGCGGTTTCGGGATAAGTTTCGCTGAAAAGATCTTTGGTCTATTACTGCTTATGGTTGGCGCAACCGCGATGTACTATGTTTATGTGAGTTCAGGTCAGCTGGGCAACTTTTCGGTTTTCTTCGCATGTCTCAACTTAGTTGTGATGGCGGTAGGGTTCGTTCTGCTCACGGCAAAAACTGAGTAGAAGTTACTCTCTTCTTTCAACCACGATTCTGCAGTTAGTGGCTATTGCGGCTATTACGCCCAAGGCTGCAAGCATAGGAGCAAAAACCACGCCTATGACGCCTACAGTCGCAGGAATCTCGAGCAGAACTTTGCCTTGTTCATCTTTTATGATTATCCGCGTCACGTTTCCTTCATGAAGCAGTTCCTTCACTTTCTTGCCTAGATCGTCGGCTGAGACGGAAAACTCTTCTCGCGTTACTTTGGAAGCCTGTGCGCCGCAGGAGTAGCAGAATTGTTCATCTGTCTTCAGTTTTGCTCCACATTTTGTGCAATAAGACAAAACATGTTTCACCCAAAGATTCTACAGTTTTGAGGCAGTTAAAAAACGTTATGAGCGATTGCCGAGTATTTATTAAGGTGATAGTTTATTAACTGTGAAATACCGCATTGAAGCGGTCAGCCTGTCTAATCCTGCAATAGGAGAAGAAGCAAAATGCCCATACGTCAACCAATCGTCTGTGTTCTCGGCCATGTTGACACCGGCAAAACGCTGCTGTTGGACAAGATACGCAAGACAAGCGTCCAAGCAAGAGAAGCAGGCGGAATAACCCAGCACATCGGAGCAAGCTTCTTCCCAGTAGCCACACTCAGACAACTAGTCGGCACGTCCCTATCCACGATCAAAGCGCAAGTCGAAATTCCGGGACTGCTGATCATAGACACACCTGGACACGAAGTTTTCACAAACCTACGCAAAAGAGGCGGCAGCGTCGCCGACATAGCCATAGTCGTAATCGACGTCCTAAGAAGCTTCGAAGCACAAACCTACGAGTGCATAGAAATACTGAAAGCAAGAAAAACACCATTTCTCGTAGCCGCCAACAAAGTAGACCGCGTGCCAGGCTGGAACTCGAACCCAGACATGCCCTTCCTCAAATCATACCAAACGCAAGACATCTATGTTAAACAGGATCTGGACGCAAAAATCTACGAAATAATCGGAGTCTTCTCACGCCTTGGATTCAACACGGACAGGTTTGACAACATAAAAGACTTCACAAAAACCATAGCAATAGTGCCGACAAGCGCCAAAACAGGCGAAGGCATAACCGAACTCCTAATGGTTCTCGTCGGACTCACACAGCAACACCTGAAGAAAAGACTACAAACCACAGAAGGCCCAGCAAAAGGCACGGTGCTAGAGGTCAAAGAAGAACCAGGCCTCGGACTGACCTTAAACACTGTAATTTATGATGGGGTTCTGCAGAAAGATGACCTGATCGTGGTCGGAGGCAAAGAAAAACCCATAACCACCAGAATCAGAGCGATTTTGGTTCCGAAACCCCTAGACGAGATAAGAGACCCAAGAGACAAATTCTCCTCCGTGAAATCCGTCTCCGCCGCAGCCGGAATAAAGATAGTAGCACCTGACCTTGAAGGAGCCCTCGCAGGCGCACCCCTGTACGCTGTTCCCGAAAGCGGCAACCCAGACAAGTATGTGAAACTAGTTTCAGATGAAATCGAGAAAATCAGAATCGCCACCGACGCCAACGGCATCATACTAAAAACAGACACCCTAGGCTCGCTTGAAGCCATGGCAACCATCCTCAAACAAAACAACATTCCGATAAGGCTGGCCGACGTCGGAGACATCTCAAAGAGAGACATCACTGAAGCCGCCGTCGTCAAAGACCACGACCCAACCTACGGGGCAGTCTTAGCGTTCGGCGTTAAAACGTTACCTGATGCTGAGGAAGAGGCAGGCATTAAAGGCATACAGATTTTCGTTGACAAAATCATCTATCGAGTGATAGAGAACTATCTCGCATGGTTCAAGAGCCAACGAGAAGCGACAGCTGAACAAAAGTTTGAAGCACTCATCAGACCTGGAAAAATCCAAGTCATGCAAGGCTTCGTATTCAGAAGAGCGAAACCAGCCATCTTCGGCGTAGAAGTCCTAGCAGGAAAGATCGCGCCAAAAGTCTTGCTGATCAGAGCCGAAGACGGCGACGACGTAGGCGACGTCCAGCAAAT
>CAZHWL010000161.1:0-2168 GCA_964536035.1 uncultured Candidatus Bathyarchaeia archaeon
CCATCCACTCATCCATTTCTTTTTAGCGATTTCCGTGGGAACGCTTGCGCCCGATGCTGGTGCGAACGCATCTCTATCACGATATTCCAAGCCTATGTTATTGATGCTGTCAATTATCTCGCCGAATTTTGAGAAGCCAAGTTTGATACTTTTATCTTGCTTGAATGGATACAGCGAATAGGTATCGGTGTCGAGCACTCCAGAAATGTTCGTATACCAATCTGTGGGGTCTGTTGCGTTTACAGGGTTTATCAATAATGTCGGTGTAAAAATTGTTGCTACCACTAGTGTAATTGTTAGCATAGCGAGTATTTTTTTCCTTCTTTCCATTTTCATTCCTCTTTTGGGTCATGTATGAGAGCGCGCGTGGTTTATTAAAAATTTTTTAGAGGTTCTGATTCAGATTTAGAATAGTAGCCAAAAAATTGCTCAAACAAAAAACAAAATTAAGCAATTCTTTTCGTATTATTCAATCTCATGTACTTAAGAAACAGAGTTAGATAGCCGACAATCGTCGAAAACAAACGCATTTTGCTGACACCACCCTTCTTGCCATAGTCAAGGAGAATCGGCACCTCAACAACAGTTCCCCCTAAACGTATAGCCTTGAGCAAGAGCTCCATTGAGGCCACGAAACCATGAGACTCGATTATTCCAGCTCTGAACGACACATAGAGCTTCTTTATTAAACGCGCTCTAAAACATCGCAGGCCACTCGTGTTATCCTTTGAGGGCAGCTGAAATAAGGCTTTGACAAGCAAGTTGACGCACCAGCTCAGGAAAACTCGATGAGCAGGAACATTCAACTGTCTTCCACCTCGGACATATCTACTGCCTACAACAATGTCGGCTCTTTCAGCAGCAAGTAACATATCCAAAACATGTTTAGGATCATGAGTATTGTCAGAATCCATCGTAACTACAAAATCATCATCACGCGTTTCCTTTACTGCAAGAATCAACCCTGTTCTCAAAGCAGCTCCTAAACCCTGATTTGTTTGATGCTCAACAACAATTAGCGGGTAGCTCTTGGACAGATTTTTCAAAATTCCTGCTGTATGGTCCCGGCTACCATCGTTAACTGCGATGATTCTGTACGACATCCGCTCTTTGAATGCTTTATCCAAAGAACGAACAACCAGCT
Source organism: uncultured Candidatus Bathyarchaeia archaeon (assembly GCA_964536035.1). GTDB lineage: Archaea > Thermoproteota > Bathyarchaeia > Bathyarchaeales > Bathycorpusculaceae > JBGPAV01. The sequence goes on from CAZHWL010000161.1 coordinate 1,145, forward strand.
TTACATTGTCTTCCTCATTGAAGCAAGGCAAGACTATGAAACACGTCACCAAGATCGCCTCATGTTTTGACAAGAGAATGTGAAACGTTTAAGAAAAGAGGTTTAAGCAGACTTCAGATTCCGACTAGTAGTCAAGCATTCTTTTCAAAAACCATGATTCTTCCAAGTGAGAGGTATCCCAATGGAGTTGTGCCCAAGCGATAGTCTATTGGTTCTGCTAACTGAGAAGCGATTCTAGAAAACAGGGACAATGCCTCGGAAAATAATCGAGTTGGCTTGCCTCTCACAAAATAATAGACTTTCTTGTTGAATGAGGCTGCATATCCGCTTAATCCGAAGAAAGTAATGGGAAAAGACAAGTCAGCAGCTCTCCAATGAATCAAATTGGCATCTGCCCTGTCAAACTCGGCGATGTAGTCTTTCATTGAAACTATGTGCAAGTGAGGCGTACGTCTTATTATTGTCAGATTTGGGGCGGATTCATACAAGAGGATTTTTCCTTGTGGTTTTGTGACTTTCACAATTCTTCTTACAGCGGCTTTCCATTCATTGTCGTCAAGAATATGTTGAAGCACAGTAACGCAATTCACAAGATCATAGTTATCTTCGGGCAACGCAAGTTTTGTGACATTCATTACGTGAAAATCAACGTTTGTTATCCGTTCATATTTCAGATGTTCTCTTGCCAAAGTGATCATCTCAGGACTCACGTCTATTGAAGTAACCAACGAGCATCGCTTGGCATAGAATTTTGTCCATTTACCAGGTCCGCAACCAACATCAAGAACTTTGGCTGAACTGCCAAGTTTGACAATTTTGTCAACAGTCTCCTTAAGAAAATCGAAGGCTCTCCTATCAGCGTAATCAGCAAGCCAGTTCCTTGCTACTTTTTGCCATTTAGTTATTCTGACATAAGCTTCCTCTTTTGCCTCCTTGGCAACGTCGTCCCAATATTTTGTGCAAGCTTTTGCATTCAAGGACGCAGGTTCTCCTTTGGCTTTTTCAGCTTTCTCAGTATTGAATT
>CAZHWL010000162.1:0-2167 GCA_964536035.1 uncultured Candidatus Bathyarchaeia archaeon
CTATTTCCACGGCTGTCGATGGGATTGTTGTTTCAAAGCCAACAGCAAAAAAGACAAACTCCTTGTCCGGTTCCTTCCTCGACATTTCTACGGCGTCGCCGACTCCATAGACGACACGGACGTCGGCACCTTCAGCCTTCGCATCCAAGAGTGATTGTTTTGAACCGGGCACTCGTAGAAGATCTCCGAAACAGGTTATGACTATATCTTTTTGGGCCAGTTGGACTGCTTCATCAATTTCGGAGGCTGGAACTATGCAGACGGGACAGCCTGGGCCAGCTATAACTTCCACGTTTTTGGGCAGAAGACTTCGCAGTCCATAATGCGTTATTGTCCATTCATGTGTTCCACAGACATGGCAAATTTTGACTGAATGGTCTCTAGGTGCAAGTTTACGTATTTTTTCTGCTACGCGTTTTGCCATCTCAGGATCTCTGAACCTGATCTTCTCAGCCATCACGTAGCCTCTTCTTTCACCTTTATTGCTTGGCTTCCGCCTGAAGAATTTGATTCCACAGCTCTAAGGTTTCCTCCGCTTCTTTTTCATCTAAAACCTGTATGGCATAACCTGCATGCACAAGAACATAATCGCCAACTTTAACGTTAACAAGAGTTATGTTGGCTTCTCGCAGAACGCCTTCGCCGAAATCCACTTCAGCCTTGTCTTGTTTAATGCTAATTACCTTCGCTGGAATCGCCAAACACATTTCTATCAATACATAAGCGAGAATATGCCACAATAAATCGATTATGGTTTAATGTTTGAAAAGCCCACCTGCGATAGCTTGACCGAAGGATATTCCGCCATCGCCCGGTGGAACATTTTCATGAACTAGAAATTGCAAACCTGCAGTTTCAATTTTTTCCTTAATAATTGATGATAGAATCTCATTGCAGGCAACGCCGCCTGTGAAGCCTATGCTTCGGATAGCGTGTTCTTGTGCTCCTTGTATTGCCAACTCTGCTAAGCCTTTGGCTAGATATGCGTGAGTTGAGTAGGCAAGATCCGCTTCACTGTTCTTATTTCTGTTCTCATAGATCTCATGAAGTAAGGGTGTGGTTTCAAGCTGATCGCGTGAAATTCTCGGTTTGAGCCTGAGAATGTTTTTTCCCTTTGTCGCTATTGATTCGAGTTTCATAGCTGGCTCTCCTTCGTATGTGCGTTCGCAGCAGATGCCGAGCATGGCTGCAACTGCGTCGAGGATTCTCCCACAGCTTGTTGTCTCAACTGTCCCATGTTGCTTTTCTAGCTGGTTCAAGATTAGCTGAATTTCTTGCTCTCCATGCGGGAAACGTTCTTTGTTGCTCATGAGCCATTCTTCAACGTTCACCTTCTTGGATAGTATTCCTGCAGCTGTTCTCAGGGGGTAACGTGTGGCTAGGTCTCCGCCTATGAGTGGCTGCTTTTCGAGATGTGCTAATCGCTTGAAGTGTGGTTTTTCACGTGTGCCTAGTATGATTTCGCCGCCCCATGCTTCGCTGTCTGTGCCATAGCCGTAGCCGTCGCAGCATATGCCAATCATCTCTTTTGTGTTATGTTCAGCCATTAATGCCGCTACGTGCGCGTAGTGATGCTGGACTTGAATGAGTTGCCAGCCATTCTCTTCTGCAAGTTCATGGGCAAGCTGTGTAGTTGTGAATTTTGGGTGAAGGTCACATGCGATTGCTTCTGGCTTGCTGTTTGTCAGATGTATTAGGTGTTTTGTGGCATCTTCGAGGAACTGTTTGGTTTCGATGTTTTCTACGTCGCCAATGTGTTGGCTAATAAACGCCTTGTCTTCCAGCAGGATGCATGAGGTGTTGTTTAGTTCTCCGCCCAAACCGATTGTACAGTGTTTTGCTTTTTCTTTAAGGATAATTGGAGCGGGAGTGTAGCCTCTTGAGCGTCTTATGAAGACAGGTTTTTTGCTATGCACTCGGAGAACCGAGTCGTCGCATCTGTGCGCGATTTGTCTGTTGTGGAAGAGGAAGTAGTCTGCAATGTTGCCAAGTGTCTTTAACGCTTCTTCGTTGTCTTTTATTATTGGCTGGTTTGGTGGATTGGCGCTGGTCATCACAAAAGCGGCATCAGCGACTTGGTCAAACAGCATGTAATGTAGGCCCGTGTAGGGCAGCATCACGCCTATATTGTGCAGATTTGGAGCGACCAAGTTTGAAAGATAGTAAC
>CAZHWL010000163.1:0-2157 GCA_964536035.1 uncultured Candidatus Bathyarchaeia archaeon
TGCCCACACGCACTTTGAACTCTCCTTCAATTCCGCAGACAGCATCAAGCAGTTCAGCTAGATTCGTCTGTCTATCTCTTCCATAGCATGCCGTGTCCTGTGAGGTTAACCAGAACTCGTGTATACCCGATTTCAAATCTTTCTTCACTCTTTCAACGATCTCTTCAGGCGAGTAGCTTCTCAATTTTCCTCTGGCAAACGTGACACAGCAATACGCACATGAGCCCAAGCACCCGTAGTTTATGGGAACAATGCTAATCACACGGTTCACCCTGACCCGTGGGAGATTCAAAGCAGGAAGCGACTCCAAAGAATTTTCAATGGCTCTGATTCTTTCACCTTTTGACACTCGCGCAACAATGTCCACAATGCTGGAGCCCGCGGCAGGCCCGACAACAGCATCAAAGCGAGTTTCATTGATCAGCCTTTCAAAGTTGATAAGCGGCAAACATCCAGCCACGATCAGTTTTTTTTCTAAGGGTGTTCGCTTCAAAATTTCAATCATTCTGTTTTCAGTCGGTCCTTTCACTGCGCAAGTGTTGTAAATTATGATTTCTGCCTCAGACGGAGACTTGGCTAGTTGATGTCCTGCTTCAGCTAGGCATCCTGCTAGTACTTCTCCGTCGGCGAGGTTTGTGGAGCACCCGAAGCTTTTCACGAATACGCGCATTTGGTTCATCGCTTTACGTTAATTGATCTAACAAGTAATAAAAACATGCAGGTCTTCTCCGACAGAATTGACAGATACTTGAAACAGGTTTTGCGCAAACTTTAAAAGGCAATGTCATGGACATGTTTGAAGCATATTTGTAGCATGTTATAAGGAGCTATAACCGAGAACACGTCCTTCTGTAGCTTACCGAGAGGGAGAAACATGAAGTTGATAACTCTGTACCTTCCTGAAACTTACATAAAGCTGCTAGACCAACTTGTTGGCGAAAGATTTTACCCGAACAGAGCCGAAGCCATCCGAGTAGCCATCCGCGACTTAATCAACGAAGAAGTCTGGCGGAGGAAGAACGTTGACTAGAATGCGAACAGCAGACCACACGCTGAAATACACTTGGCACAACACGCTCAACGACGCAGTAAAACAGCCTGACCACTGCCGAGTCCTAGTCATAGGCGTAGGCGGAGCAGGCAACAACACAGTTACACGGCTGACTGAAATGAGCGCGACAGGAGTCGAAGGAATAGCCATAAACACCGACGCACTTCACCTGCGAGCCTCCAAAGCCAATCGGAAGATCCTGATAGGCGAAAAACTCACCAAAGGCCTAGGCGTAGGCGGCGATCCCAAGCTTGGAAGAGCGGCGATTGAGGAGTCAAGACAGCTGGTTGAGGAACTGCTTGCAGACGTAGACATAGTTTTTGTCACTGCCGGCTTGGGCGGAGGAACAGGCACAGGCGCCGCTCCAATGGTGGCAGAGATGGCCAGACGAAAAGGAGCCATAGTCGTTGGCGTCGTGACAACGCCTTTCCGAATTGAGAAAGGTCGGATGCAATTTGCGAATAATGCTTTGACTGAAATGCGGAGACAATGCGACACCGTCGTCGTAATAGACAACAACAAGCTGATGCAACTCGTCCCACAACTGCCCATCAGCGAAGCCTTCAAAGTCGCTGACCAAGTGCTCGCAAAAATGATCAAAGGCATCGTAGAAACAATCTCTGAACCAAGCCTCATAAACCTAGACTTTGCCGACTTCAAGACCATCGTCAAACGCGGAGGAATGGCCGTCGTCGGCGTCGGCGAATCAGATGCGCCGAACCGCGCCGAAGAAGCAGTCAGGAACGCTCTTAGAAGCCCATTGCTTGACGTTGACTATGCTGGAGCAACTGGCGCTCTGATACATGTGACTGGCGACAAGCAGATGACGATTGAAGAGGCAAACCGCGTAGGCGAAATCGTAACAGAAATGATGCACGATAATGCCCTAGTGATATGGGGCGCAAGAGTCAGCCCAGAACAGGCTGGAAAACTGAAAGTCACGTTGGTTATGACTGGCGTCAACTCTCCACACATAATGGGCGGATTCGGATCAATCGCGCCACAGCTTTTCAACATGGAACCACGCTCGGAACCTGAAAATCATCTTGACCTTGACCTTGACATCTACCAAATGGAAGCCTAGCTTCGACCGACGCATCTTTTAG
>CAZHWL010000164.1:0-2116 GCA_964536035.1 uncultured Candidatus Bathyarchaeia archaeon
TTTTTTGCTATCTTATTTCAAAAGTATTTTTTTCAATACACTGTTCACTGACGTAAAAACACGAGCTGCATAAGTAGCTCTCTCAGAGGGTGCTTCTATAAGATATTCCGCTGCACCGGTTGGTCCTGCTGAGGTCTCGGACGCGAAAGCTTTCCTTAATAATTCGACAGACTCTGCAACAAAGGGATTACTTGATGCCCATGTTGACAAGAGTGCGTCGATTTTTTCAACTGAAACCATGATTGAGTAAATGTCATAGGGATCTTTGATTCTGTTGGCATTGTTGTCAAATGCATGGGCTTTCAGGGAGATAGAAGCGACTGGTCCTGAAACGAGAATTTCAGTTTCTCCAAGCTTTTGAGTAAAATTGTCTTCGAAGGCGATTGAGCAGCCGGAAATTATGACTGGAGATAAACCGGTTTGCATCCTGTAAGTTGGCGAGTTGGAAGGAATGTGTTCTGGTTCACATAGAAAATGGACTTCAAAAGTAACTTCGCCATCTGTTCTTATGAATTCAAATGGTCCACTTTGTTTGTATTTGAGTTTTTCGGTTAGTAAACGTTCAATGCTTGAGTAAGTCTTCATCAGTTCAAGGGAAAGTACCAAATCTATGTCTCTGGAACCTGTATGTTCAAATTTGCCAAAAGTGATGAAATATGGAGCCCAGCCGCCTGCAAGGACGAATTTTTTCTGAAGATTCTTGCTGCGATTGAACGTCTCGCTGATCTCGTTCAGCGCTTTATGAGAGACTTCCACTTGTTCCTTTGCGTAGACCACGCTCAACTGCCTCCATAGGCTCAAATCGCAGGTTCGCTTTTTCTAGTTCCTTCATTGCGGCATTGGTTATTGAGGGTGCCACTAAAACACCTTTTGTTTTTTCTCCCAAGAACAAAACAGCTTTCTTTAACTGATCCACAGCGTCTAGTTTTGCAGTCGAGTTTTTGCATTCGACGGCAATTTGTTCTTGAGTCTTTGGGTCAAAGAAGATCAGATCAGGTTGTGATCTAAATCCTGTAGTTGTGACTTCTTTGGCGATTAGTCCTTTTTGTTCGAAGAATTTTTTTACTATCTCAATTGTGTTTTCTTCTTTTGATTTTCTTTCAAACTCTTTGGCTAAAAGTCGGTCGGCTGCTTCTCTTGTCCTGTCAGTATAATTGTATAGATCTAAGATGAGCTGGATTTCTGAGACTACGGCAACTGCGCCGATTCTATTGTCCGTTATTTCTCTTGCTCCGTAAAAGACCGATTCGTCGTCAGCTATTAGGAGGATTATGTTTCCCCCAATCTCGGCGATTTCGAGATTCTGATCATCAACTATTCTTTTCATTCCATTTTCGTTGGTAATGTACATGTGTATCTCTGCAGGTCTGATGTACTGGGTGGTAAGGTCCGTGGCGAATGGGCCAGTAAATGCGTACTTTATGGAGTGCTTTTTTGCAGTTTTTGCCAAATTTCGTCCGATATCGTACAACGTGCCTTGTGCATAGTACGCTCTGTGCATCCATGTGCTTGAATCGTAGACTCCCCCCCATCGTCTGAGGAGCTCCTCTTCTTTACGCAGTTTCAATCTCATTGACCTGTCTCTAGTCAAGAAACCCATGTCAATTAGTCGGTTCGTTACTATTGAGGCCAAACCCAGGCTGACGTTGGCTTCCGTCGCCAACTGTCTGGTTCTCCATGTTTTTGACGGGTTCGAAAGCAAAACGCGAACTACTCGGGTGGACTTCCCCGCAAATATATTCCTGACCATGTTAGGTTATTTGTTCACTAGTGCTTATATATGTTCACTTTTTTTGAACTTGTTCAATATTTTCCATACGTTCAATAAAATTGAACATTTTAGGTCGGCCTACTGTGACATGCCATTTTGACCCCATTGACAAGCAATTTATAAACAGCTTGCCAACACACTTCCAAGCTATTCATAAGCACCGTTCAAGATTCAATTTAACAAGCATAACAAAAATCACAAGAATAAATCATTTTCAGAAGTCTTATAGTCGTTTCAACAATACCAATGATGCATCAGGTCAATTTTTCCGGACAAGTTTTTCGTCTGATTTATCTAACTTGGTTTTATTGGCAATGCTGATAACGGTCAACTTTGGTCTGAAGA
>CAZHWL010000165.1:0-2089 GCA_964536035.1 uncultured Candidatus Bathyarchaeia archaeon
TTTTCAGTGAAAAAGATGAAAAACGGGAGATTGATCGCAACAAGCCTTCTAGCGATGTTGATTCTGTCAATTGCAACGCCTTTGGCAACCATTTCATCTGTCTCGGCTGAAGAATCTGAAACACCTGCAACTCTTGACACTGTTGGAAACTGGACTTACATTCAGAATGATTTCATAACCATAGCTTTTCCTGCCGGCGGCAAAAAACCAATGTTTCTATGGTGGTACACGAATGACACGGACAACATTAACGTAGTCAAGTTCAAAGGTCTAATCGAATACGCAACTTATGAGAGACCGTACTTCCTTTGGAGATGCCAAGCCGACAAATTGAAGATCAAAGAGTACATCAATGGAAAATACTTCATGTCATGGCAAAATGGACCGAGATTCCATAATTCAAAACTGAACATGGTCATAGCGGGACTGAACAAGATTGCAAACGCGTTGGATCTACATGCGCCGTATTTGCCTTTCAGCAGTTCGAAATGGGTCCTTGAAGGCCCAGCGAACGTGACTAGAGGCGACGTGAAGTATCTAAGTTTCAACTTCACGCTTGCTGACGTGCCTGGACGCAGAAGCGAGTTCCAGTTTGCAGAAAACAATGTCATCATTAGATGCAGATTCTACTACACGCCGGCTACAGAAGATGCGTATGGGAAATACACGTACACGGTTAACGCAGGTGAATTGAAGATCGACATAGTCATCAAGAAATGGGAATGGAACAGCGACAAACTCGAACCGATCGTACAGGACCTGAGAGACTTGGGCTTGGACATACCGAAAAGCAATGCAAGTCTCGCTCTATGGGTCAATTTGGCATCAATCAACATGACAAGGCTGGAAATAGCTGGAGAAGATGCTGAAAGCATGACAGATGCTGACATGACTGAAGTCACATCGATGGCTGGAAACATGTATGCTGGAGACGAGAAGATATCAGTCGTTCAGAACAGAACAGGAGAAGACGCAGTTCAGCTACAGAACCGCTGGCGAAACCGCTTCCAGATACGCTTCGAAAAAGGCAACGCCACCTTTGCAGGGTTCTTTAATTTCGTTCCGCAGGCAATAATCACAGACGGCACAACATACAACACGACAGACGTTACAGCTTCGTACATGTCCGCTGGAGCCCACATGCGTTTGTTCATAGGATATCCATACTTTGGAAACAACACTCTGGAACATGACCCTTCAATAGGCGTTGAAGGCGTCGCTCCTTGGATGCCTACAAATCTGTTGGCGGTTCTGATTGGGGCCACGATAATCATAGCAGTTGCAATGATTGCGATTCGAGTGCGCAAGAAAACGGTCAACATCGTAAGCGTTCAATAAACCTTCTTTTTTTGTTGTCTCTTCGTGCATACGCCGGGTTTAAAACAAAAGCTTATATTGTATATTGATATATCATATTCGGGCTGAAGTTGAAAACATGAACCTTTATGAGAAGGGCGAAGAAATTCGCGAGAAAGTCATAATAGCAATGCTCGAAGAATTTCCAGCACTCAAAGAAAAAATCAGAAATTACTTAAAACAAGAGAAGTCAAAACGCTAAGATGTTAACTAATGCTTGCACTCCATCTTACTTGGCTGTAGATCATTTGGTTTTTTCAATTATGAAAATGTGGAAAAAATTAGACTTTCTTGAGCAAGTGTGACGGCGGGATCTTAACGTGATTTTTGCTGTTATTTTCCTCTTCAGTTCTGAGCAGCTCGTTTATCTCACGGTATCTTTGCAAGAAATCTAGCCCTTTGTCTGTTGCTCTGTAAATGGCCTTATCGTTCACCTCGACCTTTTCAAGCAAGCTAATTTTCAACATGAACTCAAGGTAGTCGTTGAGTTGTGTGAAGCTCAGGTTCGCGCGGTACATAACCTGCGTTTTTAACGTTCCGCCTTTGGCTATCTCAAGAATTTCAGCGACAATGTAGAGCTTGTCTCTTCTTTTGCTGGTTGGATTAGAGCCCCATGGATTCATTTTCTATATTCCTCTTTTAGAACTGTTTTCTATAATTGAACTACTCATGGAGCATTTTAAGCGGTGTTTCGCATGCGCAAGTATTACTGGAATCGAAATATTCTCTAGAA
>CAZHWL010000166.1:0-2085 GCA_964536035.1 uncultured Candidatus Bathyarchaeia archaeon
GCAAAGTTGAAAAACATCCAAGCCTGAAGCTTAGGATGGCGCTTGATAAACGATCGGGAAAATTGGCGGAGGAATCGATGGTCTCCAACAATGGATCAGCAAACATCTTCATTACCCCATTTCTAGCTGGAAAATTGATGGAGTGACAAAACATGGGTAGTGCAATAGAAGCAATAAACCTGACGAAATATTACGATGATCTTTTAGCAGTAGATCACATAAACTTTCAAGTTGAACAAGGCGAAATCTTTGGTTTCCTGGGACCTAATGGCGCTGGGAAAACAACGACGATACGAATGCTGACGGGAATTTCCCGTCCGACGGAAGGAACAGCAACCATCATCGGTTATGACATTCAACGTCAATCCGTGTCAGCCAAGGAGCAGATGGGGATTGTCCCCGATGTGAGCAACGTCTACAAAGATCTTTCCGCTTGGGACAACCTCGTCTTCACCGGTAAGCTCTATGACATGCCCAAAGCGTTCCGGGAGAACCGCGCGGAGGAGCTCCTCAAAATGTTTGGGCTTTATGAGCGACGCAAAGAGAAGGTCAAGGGTTTTTCCAGAGGCATGAAACGACGCATCTGCATCGCTATGGCCTTGATGAATCGTTCACGCATTCTCTTCCTCGACGAACCCACTTCAGGGTTAGACGTGCAGAGCGTCCTCATCATACGTGACTTGATTCGGAAGCTGAATCAGCAGGGACTGACAATCTTCATCACAACTCATAACATAGAAGAGGCAAGTCAGATGTGCGACCGGGTTGCGATCATCAACCACGGCAAAATAGCAACCATCGACACTCCCGAAAAACTCAAGAGGACCATGGAAAGTCTGCAGTCCGTGGAGATAGCCTTTGAGGCCACACCTCAAAATGCTCTAAAGGATTTGGAAGAGCTTTCGCAGGTAAGCGAGGTGGTGAAGCAAGGCGACAAGTTCAAACTTTTCACCCGCGATCCGAGCAGCGTCCTAACTTCCACATGGAATTATGCTCAGAACAACAACCTCAAACTCATCACTGTCAACACTGTCGGTCCTAGCTTAGAAGACGTGTTCGTGAAGCTGACTGGCATCAAGCCTGCGACAGCAAAAGAGGAACCTGAAAGAATTGGTCCTGGAAGAGCACAAAGGATGCTGAGGAAGTTTGGAATGCTTTCAGACTTGGAAATGTTGCACTAAAAGAAAACCATACTGTAAAAGTGTTTCTGGTTAACAGAGGCGTTGAAGTGGAAGACATTAAAAGCGAGAAGTTCGATTTGAAAGAACAAATTGATTCTTTCATTACGAACAAGGGAGAAATATTGGCATGTGGAACCTGCCTGAAAGCAAGACAGAAAGAAGAGACTGCTGTCTGCCCAATCTCAACGATGAAAGACTTGTTGAAATTAGTGGAAGAATCAGACAAAATATTGACTTTTGGCTAATCGAACATCTAGTAGAGTGGGCAACGCGCGCCGCGAAATCCAAAACTGGCTTATGACAAAGAATTGCTCTAGTTTCGTTTTCCATACAAAATGAGGATGTAGACTCCCAGCAACATTATTGCTCCAGCTACTAATTGTATGAAAGAGAATGGTTCTCTCAGTATCAGTAAGGCGAGAACAGCCCCAAAGAGTGAAGACATGGAATAGATGACTCCCGTTCGCATTGAACCTATTTTCCTCAATGCAAAGAGAAACAGTAGGATTGAGAATGCAATGCTGAACGCTCCAGCAGACAATAGATAAGGTATTGAGATTAGAGGGATGCTGAATGGAACGCCAAAGACAAAAGCTATCGCCAGTAGAGCCAGACCGCCAATGAAACATTTCAGTCCAGTTACCAGTATTATGTCCCGCTTCTTGCTCAAGAATCTGCTCAGGTTATTGTCTATTCCCCAAAACAAGCAAGCCCCTACAATGAGTAGATTGCCAGCAATGTTTTCTGTTAAAGTAAGTTTCTGGAATTCTCCGTTTGTGGTCACGAACACGACTCCGATTAGCAACATGATAATGCCCAAGTATTCTTTCTTAGTTCCCCGTTCGCTGAGCAACACAAACGCTATCAGAGCAGTAAACAGAGACTCTGCGTTGAGGAGCAAAGA
>CAZHWL010000167.1:0-2076 GCA_964536035.1 uncultured Candidatus Bathyarchaeia archaeon
GATGTTCAGTTCAGCCAAAGCTGGTACGTGCTTTTTTCCGCATTCCTATTAGCTTGGCTGTTGTTGACGATCATGAGAAGAAAGCACATGGGAAGGAAAGAGGCGAAAGAACAGTTCGTCCTGGGCCTTCTCGGATCATGCGCCCTAGTGTCAATGGAGATCTTCGCCACATCAATGAATCTGTGGAATTATGTTCCCGTGAACTGGCCCGTAATGCTGTGGCCCACGTACTTCGTAGCCATACTTTTCGGTTACCAGTTGCTCAGGCTTGTGGAAAGGTTCTTCACGTAGCTCGTGTTAGTGAGAAAGAAGTGGTTTACGAAAGATATCTTCTGTGAGACAGGTCAAACCGCATCTGCCATTGTCATATGAATCCAAGGGATTGTTACATCTCATTTTCCCAACCAGTAAGCATCCATGTTTCTTCAATTCCAAGGAACGGTACAGAAAGGTTTAAGATTGGGCCGTCGGTTTCGAAGGAATAATCTTGAGGAATTGGTTTGGGTAATAGTGCTGCTATTGAAGTTAAGGAACTAACGAAACGCTATGGTGAATTAGTAGCAGTTAACGGTGTTTCTTTTACCGTTAATCGGGGCGAGATCTTCGCGTTTTTGGGACCTAACGGTGCAGGCAAAACCACGACAGTGGAGATTTTGGAGTGCCTGAGAAAACCTACAAGCGGAAAAGCCTACGTTCTCGGGTTTGACATCGAAAAAGACCAGGGTGAAATAAAGAAGAGAACAGGCGTTTTGCCGCAGGACTTTTACACTTATGAAAGGCTTACGGTTAAGGAAACGATTCAGTATTATGCTGGAATGTTTGATGCCCATCCGGATGTTGATGAACTGATCAGGCTTGTCGATCTTGAAGACAAGAAGAACGTCCTTTTCAGAAACCTGTCAGGCGGCTTGAAGCAGCGTTTAGGAATAGCTGTTGCCTTGGTTAACGATCCAGAAATGATCTTCTTGGACGAGCCCAGCTCTGGTTTAGATCCGAAAGCGCGTCACAGTGTGTGGCATCTTATCGACGGACTTCATAAGGAAGGGAAAACAGTTTTCTTGACAACGCATTACATGGAAGAGGCTGAGATCCTTGCTGACCGCGTGGGCATTATTCACAACGGCAGAATCGTCGCGTTGGATAGCCCTGAGAGTCTTATCTCTCAACATGGCACGAGGAACTTGCTTATACTGAAGAAGACAAGCCAAAAGGCTGTTCCGAACATAGAGAAACTCGGGATAAAAGCAAAATATGACGGAACAACGGGAGACGTCACCGTCCACTTGAACCATGCTGTAGGGGTTTCGGAAATTCTGCACGCCTTGAGCAGCGCAGACGTCCCCTTTGGAGAACTGCAGCTCAAACATTCAAGCCTTGAAGACGTGTTTCTCAACTTAACAGGCGTGTCGTTGGAAGAGGAGGAAAGCAACATATGAGCCACGTAGCCATTGATCTGAAGGCAAGCCTCAAAGCGTTCTGGCGCGACAAAAGCACCATCTTTTGGACTCTTGCCTTTCCAAGCGTTCTGATACTTCTGTTCGGAGCTATCTTCAGCCAATCCTCAATGAGATATGACCTTTACGTTCAGAACCAAGACCTGATCGATGGAAAAGCAACGTACTGGTCTGACAGTTTCATAACTATACTCAACTCCACAAACGCCTTCAACATCCAAATGGTTGACGCATCAGTCAACGGCACAGACTACGCGTTAGCAAACAGGCTGAGCACCTTGCTCATAATTCCGTCAGGGTTCAACACTTCTGCAAACATGGCCTTGTACACTAATGGCACCACAACTGCAAACATCACTTTTGTCTACGACCAGTCCACATCTTCCGCGCCTGTGGTGCAGAGCATCGTGATGAGCATCGTTGACAGGCTCAACTTTGAGCTTTCAAAAGGAGTTGAGTATCTGGCTGTTCAAGGCTTGACAATAGCGCCGAAACGCTTCAGTTTCATCGACTTCTTCCTCCCAGGAGTCATAGGCATGACAGCCATGACTACGAGCATTTTCACTTCTGTTTCAATAAGCGCACGATTCAAGCAGAACGGCATATTCCACAAGCTGGCAAC
>CAZHWL010000168.1:0-2014 GCA_964536035.1 uncultured Candidatus Bathyarchaeia archaeon
AAGAAAGCCTGACTCTACTCTTCGCTTTCTTCAACAACTGTGTCAAGCCCTCAATGGTATCAGAGTTTTCTTCAAGCGTCGCCACGTTCTCCTCTATTGTCACGCAACCGTGTAGCCATGCGTAGACCAAAAGAGCCTCTGCAGCATCAGCAAGCTTGTGTGTAGTCATCCTTGAAGGCATATGCTCCCTCAGCTCTGCTCTTCTGAGAGCCTCAGCAAGCAATGTGCCCTTAACCTTTACGCCAGTGGCTTTCCCTGTCTTATTTGATAGTGCCAAGGAGTGGACGAAGTTAATGAAGGCGTCTCCAAGAGCAGCCAGATCGTGATCAGTCATGACCGAAGTTAGGTTTGTGTGAGTTGCTATAAAACGAAAGGTTTTGCCATATGTTTTCAAGCTAGGTCACTCTTCCTTGAAAGTCTGGGAAAGAATCGTCCTGTCTTCCTCTGATATTTTTTGTATTCGTTGCCGAAATGTGCTTCTAAGAGTTTTTCTTCTTTGTCCGTTGCTTTTATGTAGCCTGGAATTGCCACAAGCGGAACAAGTGTGAGCAAATTCGGCCACACTACCAGCAATCCTGTGAACAGCAGGAAGTAAGCTAGGTATGAGGGGTGACGTACAAATCCGTACGGCCCCCAAGTCACAAGTTTGTGAGTTTTCTGCATCGCCCAAGAGGTTGCGTATCTACCTCTGGTTATGACGCTCCAGATGAAGAGCGCGTAACCAGCTAGAGTCAATATTGTCCCCGTTGCTTGAGTGTAGATTGTGAATGGAAAATCGTAGTGAAGAAATGATGAAAGAGTTGATGAGGAAACAAGGTTGGCGAAGGCCAAAATAATGTAAAGGATGACTTCGATGAAATATGCCAGGGTTCCAAACCCCGCTACTACGATCACGCTTGATGGTTGTTCAACTTCTGCGTGTGGTTGCGTGTCCTCTTCTGTTTTGTGCTTTCTCATGACGTTGTGAAGGTTTACCGCGAAGAAGCAGATCATGCAGATCAAGAGAGTGCCTGCAATGGTCATTTCTGGGAGCATGGTTTCTACTGGTTTCTGCACGCTTTATAAGCCTATGTCCCGCAATGGTTTCTGACGGTTTGAGGTGCTTCTTTGTCTTGCAAGAGGTTTCGCGTCATTAAGCCCGAGATTCGGGTTTTGGGAATCGATGATGGGGCGTTCATTCCGCATGTGAAAGGTCTTGCAATAGTGGTTGGAGTGGTTTTTCGCGGTGGTTACTGGCTTGATGGAGTGATGAGCACGAGGGTTGAAGTGGATGGTTTGGATGCAACAGACAAGATCGCCTCGATGATCACAGCTTCGCCTCACCATAAGCAGCTTAGGGTGATCTTGCTGAACGGTGTGACGTGTGCAGGTTTCAACGTGGTTGACATAAAGAAGCTGTATGAAAAGACCTGTCTTCCTGTTATCGCGGTGACTCGAGAGATACCAAATTTCAAAGATATTCGAAAGGCATTGGAGAATCTTTCTTGCGGCGAGAAACGGTGGAAAGCAATCAGAGGCACAGGAGAAATGTTCGAAGTAAGCACTAGAAGCGATAGGGCAAGAATCTACATGCAAATCAGCGGCATCTGTGAGGAAGAAGCGCGCAAGATTCTTCAAAAAACATCCACAAGAAGCGACGTTCCTGAAGCGTTACGCGTGGCACATTTGATTGCTTCCGGCATCAGTCGTGACACGGTTAGCGGTAATAATTATTGATGCAAGAAAAGGTTTAAAAGAGACTATGCTAAGGGAAAACAAACGGACAACGGAGAAAAACGCGTATGGAATTTTGTCCCAAATGCGGAACTCGCCTTGTTCCAAAAAAAGGAAAAGAAGGCAAAGGCGCAACACTAGTTATGGCCTGCCTAAAATGCGGCTACAAAAAGAAAGCACCTGAAAAGAAAACTGAACCAAAACTCGCCGAGACCGCCCAGCCTAACCCTAAGCAGCTTGTGGCTGTAATAAGCAAAGAAGAACAGAAGCTGCGAACGTTGCCAACCGTCAGAATCGAGTG
>CAZHWL010000169.1:0-1999 GCA_964536035.1 uncultured Candidatus Bathyarchaeia archaeon
GTGATTAGTTTGACTGGAAAAAGTTCCAATGTTGGAAACGGCTTCGTCGTGCTAAATGGCGTATCTAAAAAGTATGGCAGCTTGCTCGCTTTGGACAGCGTTTCTTTTGAAATCGGGGAAGGAGAAATTTTCGGATATATTGGTCCGAATGGCGCTGGAAAAACAACCACTATGAAGATCATGGTGGGTCTTGTAAGCGATTTTCAGGGCGAAGTGCGTATAGGAGGTTACCGAATGCCTGAGCAAAAAGATGAGATGCACAGGTTGCTCGGGTATCTTCCTCAAAACGTTGCTTTCCAAGAGTGGCGCACAGTGGATCATGCACTAAGAGCCTTTGGAAGGCTTTCTGGACTTGGAAAGCACGAGATTGACAGTCGCATCTCTGAGGTTTTGGACATTTTGGCTTTATCGGATGTGCGGAACAAGAAGATATCCCATTTGTCTGGCGGCATGATTCAAAAAGTCGGGTTAGCTCAAGCGCTTCTTCATAACCCAAAGCTTCTGGTTTTGGATGAACCATTAGCTGGATTAGACCCTGCTAGCCGTTATCAGTTGAAACAGACTATTATGAATCTTGGGAAAGAGGGCACGACAGTTTTCTTCTCCTCACACATACTCAGCGATGTTCAGGATGTCGCCACCAGAATTGGAATACTGAGCCGAGGACGAATCAGACAGATTGGCACGTTGGATGAGCTGATTTCACGATTTCCCACAAGAAACATTATCGAAATAGTCTTGTCTCATGATAGTGGAAGATGGCAAAACCTAAAGTTGATCAAAGGAGTGAAAAGTTTGGAGAATCCCTCAGCCAGTCGGCTAGTCATACATCTTGATGCTGAGACAGACGTTGATGATGCAGTTCACAACATTATCCAGAGCCTAATAACGTCTGGCAATCACATACGGAGCATAGTTCCGATGGCTCCCACTTTGGATGAAGTGTACGTCAAGTATGTGGAAGAAGGTGAGAATGCATGAATCTGTTGTTGCTTTTCGTTGATGAGCTGATGGGGTTTTACAAGTCAAAGGTGATGATTTCTCTGTGGATCGGGTTGCCTCTAGTGTCTATCCTGTTTCATTTCTTGTCTTCTAACACAGGGTCGCCTATTCCGTTTACAGTTGTCTCGGCAATAGTTGTGTCCAGCTTAGCAGGCACCCTTGCCTCAGTCATGCTCGCAGTATCCATAATCAACGAGAAGAACAGACATGTCTACGAATTGTTTTTGATAAGGCCTCTGAAGAGACGAAACATAATAATTGCAAAATTCCTTTCCGTCTACGTTTGCATTGCAGTCGCAGCTATTCTAGCGATCATCTTAGGAATGGTTGCCGATTACCTAACCACCGGCACACTTTCTGAAGCCGTCTTAAGCAACACTTTTCAATCGTTGTCCATTAGCCTATCCATGATGGCTACATCATGCGCTGCAGGCGTACTGATCGGCGTAGTCTCTCCTTCGGTGCTTGTCGGAGCCATCTTGGTCATATATGGAGGAAACCAAATATCCGCTCTGCCGCTATTACCAAGTATTCTGAACCCTACCAATCCAACTTTGTTCACAATATCTTTGGGAACTTTAATGTCTATTATCTTGCTGATCCTAGCTATTTCAATCTTTGACAGGAAACAATTCTGATTAGGAAGACAAGCAGCAGTCTAGATCTAAGAGAAAAATGGGAGGAATACGGGAGGCATCTCCTAAGAGGGTTTAAGTCCTGTCGGCGGCGTCATTAACATCCTTTTGCAAGCCAGCGGTTGCTATTTTCCGGTTTCTGAATAGGTCAACCTCGTTAACGGCGTAGCACATAAACGACAAAAGCCAGCATGAACACAGATTATGAAGTCTGCGCTATTTCCCAACTTTATCCGAATGTTTTTTCTTCTTTTGGGCATTCTTCTTTTTCAATGAAGGCATACACTAATCTCCACGATGTAATACTCACAATTGATAATATTACGATGTGATAGTTTTAAAAAACTTTGCACGAATTAAGA
>CAZHWL010000170.1:0-1972 GCA_964536035.1 uncultured Candidatus Bathyarchaeia archaeon
TGAACGTGATTTCTGACAGACGATTCGGCACGTTAGGCGACGAGTTCATGGCTCTCCATGCCCGTGTTGGCTTGAACATAATTGTCAAAGGCAAAGTCTGGCGAATCGTACAAATCGAAGAAGAAACAGGCATCGTGTACGTGGTTCCCTCAGAAGATCCGTTGGCTGCCATTCCAGGATGGGATGGAGAAATGATTGCCTTGCCCTTTGATCTGGCGCAGCAAACGGGCCGCATGCGAGACAAGCTTCGTGAGGCTTTGAAGGAATCAGCAAATGTGGAAACTGCAGCGGAGAAGGCAGCAAAAGATCTGAGCATACATAGAGAGGATTTGGTTGAGGCTGCACGTGAAGTTGAGGAACATGTCAAACAGGGCGCGCCTTTGCCCACGGACAAGCATGTCGTGGTTGAAGCTTTTGACAAGTATCTGATTGTTCACGCCTGCTTCGGAGAGATCGTGAACCGCACGTTGGGCGGAGTCTTTGACACGGTTCTATCTGATCAGGAGATAATCATCGGATGGTGGAATGACGGCTACCGGCTTCTGATCGAGGCGAGACATAAGCTATCGCAGCAAGAACTTGAGAAACTGAGCAAAACAATGTTCAACTTGACAGACGATGAAGTTGAGCACGCTTTCAGCGAGTATCTGGAGGGCAAGTTTCCCTTTTCCTACAAAATGAAGTTCGTAGCTGAACGATTCGGAGCCTTGCCCCGCGGAAAAACCATGGGTCCGGAACGTTTAGAGCAGCTGCCTCGCCAGTTCAGCAACACTCCGATTTATGATGAGACAATTCGCGAGGCAATGCTAGAAAAAGTGGATGTCGCGAAAGCTAAGGAGATCATACAGAACATAAGAGACGGCAAAATTAAGGTAAGCACAGCATATCGAACCGAGAAGCCTACGCCTCTAGCTTATCACATTCTTGAGAAGTTCAGTGACGTTTCAGAGCTGATGGCACCTGAACAGGTCCTGTTGAGCAATATTGAGAAAATGAAGAAAGCAATAGACGCAAGAACAGCTAGACTTCTGTGCATACAATGTGGAGAATGGACAGCGGAAGAGAAAATCAGAACCCTACCGGAACAGCCGCAATGCGGAAAATGCGGATCAAAACTCCTGTCTCTCTTGTACTTCAGCCAAGATGCTAAGCGTCTAGCAGAGGTTCTGAAGAAGAGACGTGAAGGCAACGAATTGTCTGATGAAGAGCTTAGAGAATTGACACAGGCGAGACGCAAAGCTGATCTGATACTAAGCTACGGAAAAAAAGCAATAACAGCTTTAGAGGTTAAAGGCGTCGGCCCAGAAACAGCTTTCAGAATTCTGGGAAAAATGCACGTAAAAGAAGACCAGTTCTACATGGACTTGCTCAAAGCAAAAATACAATATCTGAAAACAAGAGAATATTGGGAAACCAAAGAAAAATAGCCGAGAAACAGCGTTCTCTAATGATCAAGCTTAATAACAAACCCTTCAGAAATTCGTTCTGACTGTGGTAATAATGGGCGGGAAAGATGTCAGCCAAGCTAAGCTTAAGGCTTCTTTAGGTTTATTTGACGCTGTGGCTATTAGCGTTGGCGCTATTATTGGCGGGGGAATTTTTGTTGTTACAGGTATTACTGCTGGCTTAGCTGGGTCAGCTCTTGTGATTTCTATGCTTGTAGCTGCAGGTATCTCGCTACTTACAGTGTTGAGTTTTGCTGAGCTTACAGCGTGGCAGCCTAAGGAAGGAAGTATTTATGAGTACACTTACCAGTTGATTTCTCCTTTTGCAGGCTTTTTGACGGGTTGGATGTGGGTGCTGAGCAACACCTTCGCAGGGGCAGCCGTCAGCTTGGGATTTGCCTACTACTTAGCCGCACTAGTTCCAAACCTGAACCCTAATCACATTGCAGCAATTGTCTGTCTCGTTTTCACCGCGCTCAATTACTGTGGTTCTAAACAATCAGCCCTAGTCAACAATGCTCTTGTTA
>CAZHWL010000171.1:0-1968 GCA_964536035.1 uncultured Candidatus Bathyarchaeia archaeon
CTAACCTCGTCGCCAGACTTGTGAATCTGAACCCGGGCACCATCATACTTGTATTCAAAAGCAGACTTGCCTCCATGTTCCCGCAAAGCTTCAGCGATGCTGTCTGCCATCTGCGCAAGCATCAAATTCACAGGCCGGAACATTTTGAAACGAAATTCAGCCAAACCTGCCTTGCCCTTCGCCTTGAGCACAACGGCAACCTCGCTTATGTCGCCCACAGTCATGCTGGCCCTCTGAACCTCGTCCAACGAGACATCAAAAGCCTTGGCGACAGCCTGCTCCATCAATCCCTCATAAAAACCAGTACGCATCCCTCCAAGGATAACCTTCACAAGGTACTCTACTTCCAGAGGAGACGCGAGACTGAACAAAGCTTCAACAAGGCGCTCCTTCTTCTCTCTAGAATCCTGCCCATAAGCTTCAGCAATCGCCTCAAGGCTCCGCCTAACCTCCATTATCGTTAAACTTCTTTCAACAAGCGTGGTCTGTCTCTTGAGCCGACACTCCTCAAAAACCATCTTCACCGCCTGCCCAGCGTCTACGCTACTGCTGAAAGCCCTAGAAAAAACCGCATCATCAGCGCCAGTTATCCGCTTTATCACTCCACTCAACGTAGTCCAGCTAACGTCAAGCGTTTTCTGACTCCATTTTGGAAAAGGTCTACCGAGAATCATCGAAATTGCTGGCTCAGTTTCTTGAGCTTCAAGTGTTTTCAGGAAATCAGCCACCAAATCCACTAGAAGAAGTCGTTTCTTAGTCGCTTCCAGTTTCTCGCATAAATCTGCCAGCAGTTTGAAAGAGGTAGGCATGATCCTGACCTTTAGAATACTCTAAGGCTTCAAATGTTGACAAACGGAGATAAACATTATCCCAAGCCGAGTAACGAAAAAAGAATAGCGGCGAGGGTTGAGGCTTCGTTTAGAATGATGCTTCCAGTTTCGCTTTGACTTCCTTTATCTTCTTTTCCAGTTCCTTAACTTTCTTCTTGTTCTTCAAAGCGGTGTAACAGTCTTTGGCGTATTCCAATGCGCTGACCCCGAACCTATCAAACCCCTTCAGAAATGATAGTTCCGCAGACTTCGTAAAATGCTCCAGAGCCCTCTCATACTCCTTGAGGGCAAAAGCGCATTCTCCGGCCTTGTAACGCATGGAAGTCGAATCAAAGTAGTTCTGCTGCTTATAATACAGTTCAGCGGTGCGTGCGAACATGTCCTCAGCTTCCTTGTACTTTCCAGCATCATAAAGCGTGCCCGCTTCCTTGTGCATCTTCACCGGATCTTCCCTTTCTTTAGGTGCACTCATGACAACCACTCTACAATTTGCTACTATTCAGCAGTGCTCCCACATTTAGGTTTTCCCATCCCAAACCACAAACCCTAGGAATAACGAAGTCGCCTGCCATCTCTGCAGAGCAAAATAACGTCCTTTTCAAAACATAACAAAACAGTCACCATCACAAACCAAGTTCAAACTCGCCACAAATTGAAAGAAGTAGTAGTACGAATCTTCTGAGACTCTACAACTACTTCTAACACAAAACACAGCATCTTTCTCCATGTCTAGACGTTCCTATTCCAAAACTTAAAATGACAAAAGAACGCACATTCAACCACTAGATCGGTGAGTTTTAATGATGGTCTGTGATGCTCATGTTCACCTAGGAAAATCAGGGCCATGGCAGCCTTACATGAATCCAACAATTTACGCAGATGAACTTATCCAGCTTCTTGAAAAGTATAATGTTGAACGCGCAGTCGTTTTTCCGAACCCGAACGTAGGCGACAGATACCCGGAAATGAACGACTACATCGCTAAATCAGTAAACAAGTATCCTAAAAGACTAGTCGGATTCGGGCGCGTAGACCCAAGAAGAGAAGACGCAACAAAGGAACTGACGAGAATCAAGAAGAAGCTAAACCTTGCCGGGTTAAAGCTTCATCCCTTCGTCGAATGCTTCAGACCAGACCA
>CAZHWL010000172.1:0-1901 GCA_964536035.1 uncultured Candidatus Bathyarchaeia archaeon
ACAAGTGTAGGTCGTTGTCTCTGAGCGAACTCGCCTATGACAATTCTTCCAGCACGCTCTTCTTCGCTTAGCTTCTCTGCGCGTTCTGCTGGAATAGCATTGTCTTTGAACCATTTCAACATCTCGCCAGCATCTTTAAATCCTGCTCTTCTTCCAAACGCCGTTGGGCATTGGCTTATTACTTCAATGAATCTGAAACCCTTCATCGTCAACGCTTTCTTTACTGATTCCTTCAGCTCACTCAGATTAACTGTTGTCCAGCGTGCTACGTAACAGGCTCCTGCGGCATCAGCCAACTTGGCCGCGTCTAGCGGGTGTTCAAAACTGCCATAGGGCGTAGTGGTAGTCTTCGTTTTGAACGGCGTTGTAGGTGCAACTTGGCCTCCTGTCATTCCATAAACCATGTTGTTGACCATTATGACTAGAATGTCGAGGTTTCGTCTTGCAGCATGTATAAAGTGGCTCAGACCTATGCCGACTATGTCACCGTCTCCGCCGAAAACAACAACATCCACTTCCGGGCGCATGAGCTTTATGCCCGTCGCCACAGGAATGCTTCTCCCATGTAAAGTGTGGACAGAGTCTGCTAAGAAGTGTGGTGACGGAATCCATGAGGCGCAGCCTATGCCGCTGCAGAAAACGAATTTTTCCAGATTCTCATGACCCAGTTCATGCACCGCTTTCAAAAATATGTTCGTGACGGTAAATGCGCCGCAACCAGCGCAAAACGGCGGCTTTATGTCTCTTAAGTATTTTTGAGCTGAGAATGCTTCTGTCACTGTCTTCTAGCCTCCTCAATCTTGGCTGCCATTTCCTCTGGCGTGATCAGTTCTCCGCCGCCGATCTTGTTCAGTGGCACAACTTTTGTTTGGCCGCACGCTGCTCTTTCTACTTCGTAGTAAAGCTGTTTCAGATTCATTTCTGGAACAACAATTGCTTTGGCTGTCTCAGCCATCTTTCTGACTATTTTCTCCGGGAATGGCCACAATGTTCGCAGCCGAATGTAACCCGTTCTTATTCCTTTCTTTTCAGAATCCTGAACAGCTTCATAGGCTGATCGCGATGTGCAACCGTATGAAATCACTCCGACTTCGCAGCTGTCAGCGTTGTATGCTTCGTAATCTGCGATCTCGTCTGCGTGACTCTGTATTTTTCTGTTGAGTCTTTCGACAAGCTTCCTGTGGGGAATGGGATCAGCAGTCACTCTTACGCCATATTCATCATGTGTTGAACCTGTCACAATCACGTTATAGCCTTCACCAACCGACGGCATCGGCGGAATTTCTTCAAGACCAAAATAAGCCTTTTCTCCAGCTTTCGGTCTTCTGCGGTTCACTATCTGCAAAGTTTCTTTTGGCGGCACAGTCACTTGCTCTCGCATGTGAGCGACTATTTCATCAGCCAAAAGTATGACTGGCGTGCGATAGTGCTCCGCCAAGTTGAAAGCTCTCACTGTCAACAGGAACATCTCTTGAACAGAGTTCGGTGAAAGCACAATAGCTGAGTAATCTCCATGTGTGCCCCAACGAGACTGCATAACATCTCCCTGTCCACACTTAGTGGCCTGTCCCGTACTCGGTCCAGCCCTCTGAGCATCAACCACGACACATGGGGTTTCAGTCATAAACGCGTACCCTATGCCTTCCTGCATCAGACTGAAGCCTGGTCCAGAAGTTGCTGTCATAGATTTGGCGCCAGCCCAGCTGGCTCCCACTATTGCGCCTATAGAAGCCAATTCGTCTTCCATCTGGATGAATATGCCTCCGACCTGTGGGAGCCTCTTCGCCAAATGTTCTGCCATCTCACTGGATGGCGTTATAGGATAACCTGCGAAAAATTTGCAGCCAGCAGCTATTGCTGCTTCGGCGCATGCTTCGTTTCCTTGCCAAAAGAAAGTATTA
>CAZHWL010000173.1:0-1876 GCA_964536035.1 uncultured Candidatus Bathyarchaeia archaeon
GCCATGGCTACAAGGATGCTCATCGTCAACTCCTGAAGCCTGTTTGGCACGTTTTTGTTTTTGAAAAGTATGACTTGCAGAGGCTCTTTTGCGCTGCCGAACTCGTTCCAGAACTGTACAGTGCTTTCTGGTGTGAGATCGTATTCTGGATAGGCAAGTCTGTCTATGAGTAGGACGTTGCTGCGGAGCATTGGGTCTGATTTTGCTTGGCTTAGTTGTATGTAGGTTTTTAGGAAGGTTTTTTCGAGGCTCATTCTGTTTTTGATGGCTCCGGAAACGTAGGTTGCTCGGTTCTCTCTGTCGGGAATCATTGTTCTGAACGCTGAGTCGTACTCGATCAGGCTCCAAGGCGGTTTGACTTTGTCTGTGTTAAGAATGCTGGCTGATTGAAGAATCATACGGTCCGTGTTAGGCAGTCTTTCAAACTCTTTTCGTGGGAAGCCTTTTTTCAGCATTCCTTCGCTGTACATGATTGGGACAAGCTGGCGTTTGAAGTCTCTCGCCGCCGTGTCCTTCGTTACACCCACTAACAGAATGCGTTTTCGCCAGCATTCATCCATAAGCAAATGCAGCGTAAAAAGGGTCAAAAACGCAACGTCAACCGTTGTCAACCAGTGCTCTTTGCCGTCTTTCACAATTTTCATCACATCCGCAGCTTGAATCTGTGATGTTTTTGCAAAGAAAAAGTGGTCACCAAGTATCGTAACGAGCCTTTTGATTCTGTCTGCGGTTTTCGCGTATTTTGGATTAATCGAATAAGTGCCAGTTTTCTCAGTCAGGATGTTGGCTTCAACGGAGTGGCTGAGGTATTTCTTCACTCTTCGTTCTCGTCTCTCGTCAGCTATATCTAGTTCTGTTAGGATTTGCTTTTCGGTAATCGAGTGTTTCTGTTTCACTAGTTCGATGATTGCATATCTGAGGTAGTCTGATCTAGGAGGCGGCAACCCTAAGGCGCTGTTGCACACGCATGCTCTGGCAATTGTCAGATCGTTGACGTCGATGGGTTCGTCGTCAACCTTGTAGCCTATTAGGCTGCTTTTCGTTTTCCAATGTTCACGCTTAGCCGTGTCGTAGATGAGGCTGGCTCTTTCGATGGACAGGCTTCGGTCGAGGAGAATAAGCTGCACATCTTGACTTAAATCGGCTGCAAGCTTGTAGGCGAGGTAGAACTCGGCGAAGGTCATTATCCAGTTTGCTATCGTGGAGTTGTTCACTATTGACTCGTCTGTCAGCGGCATGTTTGGGTCTATGTCGCCCATCTGTGCCCTTTCAGAGAATTTTTGATCTATTTCTGGAACATCATTAACGTAAACGGGCACAACGCTTGAAATGCCAGCGCTCTGCCGAAGCGTCTTCTCATCATATTCCACTTTTGGCTTCTCATTTTCAGCGAAAACCACCGTGCCTGTTGAGGCGTATGCGCCTCCGAAAAAGATCACTAAATCGAACAGTGGACGCGAGTACAGAGTCCCATCTACAGCCGCGAAGCGGACGCAGTCTTTTCCGAAGAACTCTTGGGCTGTTTTGAACGCTGTTTGGTTAGAGAAATCGGTTCTTATGAAGTCGGCGAGTAATCCGTCATAGAGGTTTTTGAGTGACGAAAAACGCTGCTCATAATCTGATACCTGTGTTGAAGCGCCAGATCTCAGGACATCGCTGCTTCGCTTCAGAGCGTCAGTTAGCGAGGACAAATACGGTTTACCTCTTTCAGATGTTAGGTTCTTTAAGGTTAATATCTTGTTTACACGTAAATGTCTACTAGTGCACCAACATGCAGACTGAACAGGCATTAAGTTGGCTCATGCAGAACTCGGGTCCAGTGATCAGATACCGCATGTTGACAGAGCTTCTAAAAGAAGAAGATGAAAAGAAGATC
>CAZHWL010000174.1:0-1788 GCA_964536035.1 uncultured Candidatus Bathyarchaeia archaeon
AAAAGCATTTAGCAGGCAAACAATTTCTCAGAGACAGAAAGTGAAAGAAATGTTGATAGACGAGATAAGTAGAGAGCTGGAAGAACTTACCAGTCCAGAGGAAAAAGACAAAAGAACACGCTGGGAACTGCAGTATCAAGAAAAGCCGAGACTACATGGAACACCAACGGATTCAATCAGGAAGATCTCTGCGAAATCTTTTCTAAAAGTGAAAATGAAACCAAAAGAAGAGATATTCAAGCTTTGCGAGGAACTGTTAAGCACAGGATACATTGAAGAGAGAACAGTTGCTTTCGACTGGGCGTTTCGTCTCAAAAAGAACTACGCGGAATCTGACTTCCGCATTTTGGAATCATGGCTCAAGAAATATGTGCACAGCTGGGGGGCATGCGACGACCTTTGCACACACGCTCTAGGAGCGTTCATATTCCAATTTCCAAAATTCATCTCAAACGTTAAAAAATGGGCAAAATCATCCAACAGATGGACACGACGAGCCAGCGCGGTAACACTCATTTACTCAATCCGAAGAGGCAAACATCTTGAATATGTGTTTGAAATTGCTGACAGCTTGTTGACGGACAAAGACGTGATGGTGCAAAAAGGCTACGGGTGGATGCTCAAAGAAGCAACAAAGCATTATCCGCAAGAAGTCTTTGATTATGTTTTGAAGAATCGGAAAGAAATGCCGCGAACCTCATTGAGATATGCGATCGAAAAACTGTCACCAGCACTCAAGAAAGAAGCAATGAAGAAAGAAATATGACATGTCTCGCTTGGCTTGTCTCGATTATGATTCAGTCTTCCCGTTGCTAGTTGACATTGTTTTACACAGTTTCTAGTGAATCCGTGGTTTCTGTCTGACTATTGAAACTCGACTAGTGGCTGAATAATTGGGCAAGCCTCATTTTTCATGTCTTTGGATGCTTAGCTAGGCTGTGTGGGCATCGCTGTAATCACTTCTAGGAAGTCAGTTACGCTTTTATGATGCACTCCATGTTTTTCACATAATTTCTCAAGTTTGGAATCTTTAATCACAAATAAGGTATCTGAATCCTTTGCCGCGGAATAGTCTCCTGAACCATCTCCTATGTAGATCACTTTCTTGTCTTGGTTTCTACATTGCTTTACTAAGTCGTGCTTGAAATTCACGGAAGTTTTGTCGAATGGTTTTGGAAAAATTAATCTGATACCACTGGTCGTCCATTTGGTCTTTGCAGTATAAGTTTCGACAGAATCCTGCCAGCCATTAAGCTTCAGAAAATAATCTATTACAAAATCCAACCCCGCACTTACAATTATGAGTGGAATGTGGCTTTTCTTACAATGTCCCACTAGTTTTCCAAAGTTTGAACGGAAGGTCACAACATTCTCTAGCTCATTGAGTATCTCTTTTTTTGAGGCATTCACCAGCATGAACTGTTTTTTTAAACAGTCTTCAAGTGTGATTTCGCCATTCTCAAATTGATCGTTAAGCAACTGCCAGTTTCCTTGGGCGAATTTGGACAAAACAAACTCGGCCGTGTCAATTCTCGTAATCGTGCCGTCAAAATCACAAAGCACTACGATACTCATAGACCAATCAGCCTTCTCATTCAGATATAAGTAGAGATTGATTTGGATTTCCACTGTGTCTTTTGGTTCTCTGGGATATGTCTGTCAAAAAAAGCGCGGCTTTGAAACTGTGACAGATGATCCATTTCAATTTTCATTGTTCTTCGTTGTCTTTTCTGGAAGGTGTTAAATGTTAAACGCTCAGAAGAGTTCGATCCAGATTCCGTTCGGATC
>CAZHWL010000175.1:0-1757 GCA_964536035.1 uncultured Candidatus Bathyarchaeia archaeon
AAAAGGTCAGAAAAATCGATAGATCATGAGCGCGTGCTCTTCATAAAAAGTACGTAACCTCATTTGTCGGAACCGCGTTGTCGAGTTCTGAATTCTCTTAAATACTGTGATCCGACTCTAGTATTAGATGAAGTAGGGACCTGAGTGCCAGAGTTTCTTGAGGAATTTGCTTCATCAATTGGCAACAAGAAGGAAGTTCTGAAAGAAAAGATCTTAAGAGGCAAACCAAATCCGTTGCAGGACACATTTAGAAAGCATTTTGAACCTTTATGGACACCTCTAGAAAACACTGGAGAATTTGCTTCAAACCTCAGCGAGCTTGGCGTGACAGCTGTTGATTCAAGTGTGTACATGAATCCGTTGTCAACGGGTGGCATCTTCTACGTAATAAGGTCTCTTGCTGTCTGCAAGGGCAAAGAGCAGAAAAAGTTGGAGACAAACGTCTTCTTTACAAAATCTGGTCTTCTTGAAGCGCACTACTATATAGGTACAAAAATGGAGATGCTTGAATTCCAAGTAGTAATTGACGCCTTGAGAAACGGTTTCAAATGCAACGCAATTCTGATAGATGGATCTCTTTACGGAAGAGCCATGCATGTTCCAGTTGAGACAAAAATTGAGGAAGATCGAACAGCCGTTCTTGAATACTTCAAAACATATGCGGAGCTGCTTGATCTTTGCAGAAAGAACGATATCCTTATAGCAGGAGTCAGCAAAGAAAGCAGGGCAACATTCTACCGTGACTTTTTGCTCAAGCTGATTTTCAACGAAGAACTTGAAAAAGCCGACATCGAGGCTGGAGACAAACAGAGACTGAAAGCTATCTTTCTGGAAACATTGGACAATGAAAAAACCGCCTTCAGCAAATTTAAGAAACTCAAGGCAAAGCATGGATCAAAGTTGGAGTCTGTCGAGCTAGTTTTGACAGAGCTTGCATCGTCTCGACCAGACTACCAGTTGGTAATGAACTTTGCTGGGAAAATAGGCCATACTCAACCGCTAGTGCTTGGGCCATCAGCAGGAGCAGCAAGCAGAATGCGCCCTTTCAGCTCTGATCCAAAAAAATATGTTATTAACAACTTTCCAATCACGACAAGAGAAAAAGGCACGGAATTCGTCGACTGGGCCAGCAAAGTAATTTCAGGCATTCCGAGTTTTCCAAGTTTCATTTCTTTCTATCTTCTGCTGGACGTTAGAGACTCACCGATGAGAATCGACGTGCCCTATTGGGAGCAGCCTCTATCAAAAACGGGATGGCCCAAGCCAATCGACATGGAACTTCAAGTTTTGCTGAAAATCATGATAAACGGTTATTGTGGCTTGGACGCGTACAATCTCTGGCTTAAGAACGTCGATGAAAGAGTTAAATTGAAAAAGAGAGTAGTAGACAAAATGTATTTTCCATACATGGAAAAACTGTTTCAGAGCAAAATAATTCGCGGAAGGAGTTATAGACGTGTCAGGTTCCCTTAAAGAAGTCGGCATAATAATCGGTGAAGCAAGCTCCAACGAGTTTTTCTTCTCTTCCAAGCCTGGTGAGATGCCCTCGCGATGGGAGTATTTGTTGACCTATTCTGAAGAAGATGTCAATGGAACGCCGAAACAGGTTGAAGTAGTAGCTCAGATTGAACGCGTCCTTTCTGCTAGCCAAGCATTGACTAAGGAATTGGACTTCGAAATAATCAAAAAGATAATCGAATCAGGATTAGCTGACAGAAAAGTCTGGGGAAAAGCTCGCGTGCTCGGATACTTGACCG
>CAZHWL010000176.1:0-1739 GCA_964536035.1 uncultured Candidatus Bathyarchaeia archaeon
CGAAAGATTCTGGGTCCAGCAAAAGAAGCCATGAAGCAAGTTGTCAAGAGCAAGATGAAACTCTTCGGCAGTTCAGGAAAAGCAACCTAACACTTGGAGGGATGCTGAATCAAAGTCGGTGTATTGAGCGGAGGCGGCGACGCTCCAGGAATCAACGCTGTAATAAGAGCTGTCGTAAGGAAAGGCATTCAGAACTACGGTTACGAAGTCGTGGGAATCAAGGACGGATGGCATGGACTTATTGAAAACGACTTCGTGCCACTAGATTTGAAGTCGGTTTCAGGCATTCTTCCACGCGGCGGCTCGATACTGGGCACTTCTAGAACAAATCCATTCAAACTTGAAAAAGACGCTGAAACAGTGGTGAAAAATGCCAAAAAAGCTGGAATCGGCGCAGTTGTTGCGATTGGCGGAGACGACACGCTGAGTGTGGCTTACAAAATGGGTGAACTCGGGCTCAAGTGTGTCGGCGTACCTAAGACTATTGATAATGATTTGGCTGGAACGGACTACACGTTCGGCTTCATGACGGCTGTCACAATTGCCACCGAAGCTTTGGATCGTCTTCACACGACAGCGGAAACGCATCACAGGGTCATGATTCTGGAGGTTATGGGAAGATACACAGGTTGGATTGCTTTAGAGGCGGGACTTGCCGGCGGCGCCGACATCATATTGATCCCTGAAAAACCCTTCGACATCAAGCAGATATGCAGGTACATTGGAGACAGACAGAAACGCGGCAGAAACTTTAGCATCATAGTCGTCGCCGAAGGAGCCAAACCGAAAGGCGGCGCCGAAATAATCTACAGCGAAAACGTAGACGAGTTCGGCCACATCAGGCTGGGCGGAATCGGCTACTACATAGGAAAAGAGATAGAAAAGCGCATGAAAATCGAGACACGCGTAGTAGTGCTGGGACACCTTCAGCGCGGAGGCTCACCCACAGCCTTTGACAGAATCCTATCCACAAGGTTTGGAATAGGCGCCATCGATCTTGTCAGCAAGAAGAAGTTTGGACAAATGGTCGCAATAAAAGGCAACGACATAGTTTCTGTTCCGCTGAAGGACGTTATTGGCAAACGAAAAACGGTTGACCTCGAAATCTACAAGATTGCCCAAGTATTCTTCGGTTAGTTGACTTGCGATTAGGTTGCAAGTGCGTTTGCTAGCTTGAGCAAGTCCAAATCGAGTTTTTTCTCTGTTTTGCATGACATCTCAAGGCTTGTGCAGGCGATTTTGCCATTCTGCAAGCCGACGATCAAGTTTCCTCTCTCTCCGATCAGAACGTTTACTGCTTTGTCTGCGAAGAGATTGGCGAGCAGTCGGCTTCTCGCTGTTGGGCTTCCTCCTCTCTGCGCGTAGCCCAGTATGCTGAGCCTGACTTCTGAACCAGTTTGCTTCTCTATGTCTGCGGCCAGTTTTCTCGTGTCGCCTATTCCTTCTGCAGCAACGATTATGCCTGACCTCTTTCCTTTCTTCGTATTTTCAGCTAGACGTTTGATTAATTTCTTTTCGTCTGTTTTGACTTCTGGAACCAGAATCAGTTCGGCTCCTGCTGTCAGGCCGATCGTTGTCGCGAGGAAGCCTCTTGTCCTGCCCATTACTTCTGCTATGAAGATGCGTTCGTGACTGATGGCTGTGTCCCTGATCTTGTCTATTTCAGTCAGCGCCGTGTTCACCGCAGTGTCAAAACCTATCGTTTCATCCGTTCCATACACATCATTATCTATCGTTGC
>CAZHWL010000177.1:0-1732 GCA_964536035.1 uncultured Candidatus Bathyarchaeia archaeon
ATTCCGTTTTTATGGTTTATCAAATTTGATTAGAATCTCGATCACGGTTCTAATGTATTCTGAACACTTTTCTTCAAAGACGTTAGCTTTCTTAGCCTTCTCCAGTTCCATAGGATCTGAGAGGTCGTAGTTAATGAGATTTCGGCAAGAAGTGTTGCCGTGTTTCTTTTCAAATCCTCTGTAAAGCTGCTGTGAAAGTTCGTAGCACTTGCGTCGTTCTTCGGCTGAAGGCTGGTTAGTCCCGTATTTGATGCCTATTGCCATTACGCCGCCTGTAAGTGCACCGCAAACGGAGCCGCATAGTCCGATGCCGCCGACGAAACCTGTTGCTATCTTTGGAATGAGTTTGTTTTTGCTTTTCCAATGTTCCGACAATGTTAGCAGAACGCTTTGGGCACAGTTATAACCGTCAAGAAAATGTTCGACAGCCTCCTCAGAAAGTGCCTTTTTCTTTTTCATAAATGTTCCTCTCGCAAAAGAAAAAGAGGATTAGATGATCTTAGGGATCTTTCGTATGGCTGCAACCAACAGCTTTACCACGTTTTCCGTGTCTTCCAAGCTTAGCAGTGAAGTCGCGCTGTGAATGTATCTTGTTGGGACAGAAATTACGCCGCTGGGCACTCCTTCTCTTGACAGCAGAATCCTTGCAGCGTCAGTTGAGCCGGGCAATCCTGTCTCAAGCTGGTAAGGTATCTTGTTCTCATCAGCAGCATCAATTAGCATTCGCAGAATCTTCAGAGGCACAATCAACCCCGCATCAGCAACAGTGAGCGCTGGACCTTTCCGCATCTTGATCGGCGCATCAACTTCCTTCACCTCAGGCGTGTCGCCAGATATAGTAACGTCCAAGGCAATACCTACGTCAGGCGAAATCTCGAAAGCAGATG
Organism: uncultured Candidatus Bathyarchaeia archaeon; assembly: GCA_964536035.1. Classification (GTDB taxonomy): domain Archaea; phylum Thermoproteota; class Bathyarchaeia; order Bathyarchaeales; family Bathycorpusculaceae; genus JBGPAV01. The sequence continues at coordinate 888 of CAZHWL010000177.1, forward strand.
TAATGGCGCCTCTCAACCCGACCTCTTCCTGCACTGTTCCAACCGCGTACACTGTGCACTCCGTTTTCTCCAAACGCTTCAGAGCCTCAACCATGACTGCGCATCCTACACGATCATCCAACGCCTTGCCTATCACGACATCCTTGCCGATTCTGGCGAATTTTACGTCGAAGCCTACTACGTCGCCGATTTTCACTCCCATCTTCTTAGCTTCTTCCTGACTTGTCGCTCCAATGTCTATGAACAGTTCGTCGCATGCAATGACTCTCTTGCGCTCGTCTTCTTTCTGGATGTGCGGTGGTTTGGAGCCTACTATTCCATGCAATGGTCCTTTCTCCGTATAAACAATAACTTTCTGTGCCAGCAATATGCGGTCGTCGATTCCGCCCATCTTTGTGAACTGCAAGAATCCGTTTTTCGTTATGGTTTTTATGAGTAACCCTATTTCATCCATGTGTGCGGCAATCATGATTTTGGGCGCGTTTTTCTTTCCCTTTTTGATTCCTATGACGTTTCCAAGTTTGTCTTCTTTGACCTCGTCTACGTAGGGCTTCATTAGCTTCTTCAGAAGGTTCGCGACTTCTTCTTCTCGGCCTGTTACGCCGCAGGCGTTTGAAAGCTTCTCTAACATTTCAACTAATGTCATTGTTTTTCCTCTCGAAGAAGGATTAGATTCGAATAGTTTGATATTAAACGATTGCGGTGACACGCAGTCTCCGAAAGAGCATGCCAAACCTTTTAATTTGATCTCACAGCTTAGACTTGTGATTCGATGCGCAAAACTCTCCAATTGAGCCTCATGGCCGTGTTCGCTGCCTTGCACGCCACACTATATTTTGTCTCAT
>CAZHWL010000178.1:0-1669 GCA_964536035.1 uncultured Candidatus Bathyarchaeia archaeon
TTGGATAAAACTTTACCCCACACATACAGAGGTAGTCATTGCACAAGAGAGGGGAATATAGGTGAAGCTTGTGTGCGTCCAAGCTACTGGCGTGTGCCATCGCTATTGTTTGGATTTCACTCGCCGAAACGATTTCGTCGTGGCCAGACTTGCTCCGCAGACTGAGCATTTACCTTCAGCTGTTATTTTCGGCTGCTCCTTCACTTCACTATCACAAAGCCCGCATTTTGGCATCAAGTCACCTCCCCTCAAGGCTCTTATCAATAATCAGTAACGTTTTCACCAATAAAAGCTATGCCACTTGTGCCAGAGCGTTTTTTGCACACTTGGAGTCTAATTCATGTCTTGCAGTTTAGCATGCACTGGCGAGAGCCAAGAAGTCAATTACACAAAATGCTGATTGGTTTTGGGGTAAAGTTCTATCCAACCAACATTACTTTGAATGTTGTGTTAGGGTCAAGTTTAGTTTTCTCAAGGCTTCTTTGTTTTCCTTCCAGTGCAATAGTTGCAGGGCTTCTTGAAAGCTGCACCATCTATATTCACTGTGTTCTTTTGGGTCAAGCACTATCTCTTCTGAAGAAGGAACCTCAACGCCACAAACGTATTCTTGATTCAGGTTAGGGTCTGAAAACTCAAAATAGTAAAGACCTTCAATCACCGCAACCATGTTTCTTACTCCTGTTTCCTCCATTACCTCTCTACGCAAAGCCTCATCCCGAGTTTCTCCTTCTTCCATGCCGCCTGTTACAGGTTGCCAGAATCCGTTTCTCTCAGGCAATCTCTTCAATAATAGATACTCTATTCTGCTACTGTTTCTTCGAAAGATTATGGCTTCAACCTGTATTGGCAACCGCATGGAAGAAGAGAATAACGACTGAAACTAAAATCTGTTTTTGAGAATCTGTGGCAAACGTTTGTAAGTGAATGTTGTCACTCGCTTTTAACGCCTAAAGCCCATGTCAATCGTTTTAGCTCGTCGTCTGTTATCCATTCGGTTTTCAGGTACTCACAAATTCTCTTGTCACTGAGTCCCAGATTTCTTGCTTCTTTGACCGTGAGTTCGTAAGCTTCGATTTCTGTGGGTCTGTCAACGTAGTTGTAGTTGTCGTCGAAGAGTTCCTTTCCTTCCAAGTGCTGTCTTATGTGGACGAGTTCGTGGATCAAGTCCAAATATATGTCGGTCTTGTTGCCTTCGTTGAGGTAACGGGAGCTTATGACCAAGTGTCCGTTGGTGTTGTTGATCCACATGTATCCGTTTACCCATGTGAATTCGACTTTGAGGTTCTGCAAGACTTGTTCTGTTTTGTCGCCAAAGATTTCTTTTACGGCTTTCAGCTTCTCGAAGCCTTTGAAAAAGTCCGCAAACGACTGTGTAGAGACTTGAACACGCAAAAGCTTCTGTAAACGAAATGCCCCGAGGGTGCGCATGGCTTTGAGCATCACTAGTTCGCGCCAGTCTACGTTTTTAGCCAACATTCGTCCAAACCTTTTGAATAAACATTAACCTTCTGCTGACGGCATCTAAAGTTTGCTCTGTTAGAAATAAGACGCATTAGACACAACTCTTTTCGTTTCTCTTATCAGCGATTCAATAGACAGGCTGGTTTTTTAGCTTTATTGCGCAAGTCGAATCGTACTGAAATGAACCTCAAGACCTGTCTGGCAACTC
>CAZHWL010000179.1:0-1550 GCA_964536035.1 uncultured Candidatus Bathyarchaeia archaeon
TTGACAAGTCGCAAGTTGTCAATAACAAATTTCCCAACTTTTTCCACGTTTTCGGCTCTGAGCTTTATCAAGAGGTCCCAGTCTCCAGTGACAATGTAGACTTCTTGAACTTCTGGAAATTTTGCTATGTCTGACGCTATTTCTCTCTGCGAAATCAGTCTGCCGCCTTCCCGTGCCTGATAGGAGACTGAGGCCAGAACTAGAGCTGTCGTGCTTAGACCGAGTTTCTGCGAATCCAGAATAGCTTTGTACTCTTTTATTATGCCTAATTCTTCCATGCGTCTTATTTTTGCGAAAACTGTTGTTATAGGTGACCCAATTTTTCTGGCAATTTCCCGACTGCTAAGCTTGCAATCATTCTGTATTAGGGCAAGGATCGCCACATCCTTTTGGTCAAGCTTGCTGTTCATAGTTGAAATTTTTACATCTTTTGAATATAAAAACCTTACTTTTTCGCAGTTTTTCCAAACATTATTATAAAAAATTTATTACGAAGAACACACATCTAACGCAACAATCCAAGAACAAACGAAACAATGTTCTGGACAAGAGTGTGAACCAATGATTAACAAACTTTTAGATGCAAAAACAAAGCCAGCAATTCTCAGTCACGAATTTGCTGAAATGCCCAAGCCACTTGAATTCCTATCCCAAAGCGAAGTTGAAAGAAAGTTTCGCATAAGCAGAGTGATGACATATGTTTTGAAACATCTTGCAAGTGAGTTCACTTCTAACTGTTTTGAATGGCTGCTGCCTGTGATGCTGTCGCAGTCAACTGACCCGTTGTGGCCAGATCAGTGTGCGTCCATCGAAAAACGTGTCGAAGTAGAGATCTATGGAAAAACGGTTCGGACAACGGCTAGCATGATTATCCACAAGCTGGTTGCTTGTTCATTAATTAGTCCAAAATTATTCTCGCTTTCGCCAAATGTGCGAATAGAAAAAAGTGAAAGAGGAACCAGTGGAGTGCACGCTTACGAATTTACCCAGTTGGATTTTGAGGTCAGAAACGCCGCTTCAAGAGACATCAGAAGTTTCGTCGAAGGAGTTATCTGCAGACTGATAAGGAGTTTGAAGGAGAACATGGGTGAAGAATTGCATTATCTAGAAAGGTATGATGATCTGAGAACGCCAAGAGCGCCATTTGAACTCTACGACAAAGCAGAACTCGAAAAAGAATACGGTGTACAATGGGAAAAATCTATGCTAAGCGAGATTGATAATCCTGTTTGGGTAACCAACATTCCTAGAGAATTTTACGACTTTGAAGACTTCCAAAACGGCAAATGGGACAACTACGACCTTTTGCTACCCCAATATGGAGAAGTATTGTCCGGTGCTAGAAGAGAGTTTGAATTCGACAAGATAGACAAGAAAATGGAGCGAGACAACGTAAAAAAAGAAAACTACACCCTGTTGCTAAAATTGGCAAAAGAAGGAAGATTGAAACCCTCGGCTGGCGCTGGAATCGGCATTGAAAGACTTGTTAGCTGGGCTACTGGAGCCAAACACATTGGTGAAACACAACTTTTCCCAAAAATACCAGGCAT